>JAOUFA010000074.1 GCA_029858545.1 Betaproteobacteria bacterium | reverse complement strand
CGGCGCACGCCTTCCCGGGAAGTGCTGTTCACGCATGGTTTGGCGCGCTGCCGCCGCTCGCGCGATCGCGAGCCCGCCGGCTAGGCAGCAAGGAAATCCAGCACGCGGCGCGGCAGCCACCCGTGGCGCCCCGGAAACGGCGATTGCATGAAACCGACGTGTCCCCCCTGCGACGGGCGCAGCAAGAGCACCTCGCGCGAGGCAGCCTGCGTCGCGGCGTCGAGTGCGGCTTCGGGCAGGAACGGGTCGTTGCGCGCGTTGAGTACCAGGGTCGGCACGCGAATTTCGGCGAGCCCGGGCGCGCTCGATGCACGCGACCAGTAATCGTCGGCGTCGCGAAAGCCGTGCAGCGGCGCAGTCACCGCGTCGTCGAACTCGTACATCGTCGACGCGGCGCGCACGCGTGCGGCGTCGAGCAGTCCCGGGAAGCGCGCGAGCAGGGCGAGCGCTTTGGGCTTGAGGGTGGCGAGGAAGGCACGCGCATAAACCTGCCGATTGAAGCCGCGGTCGAGCGCGTGCCCCGCGGCGGTGAGGTCGATCGGCGCCGAGATCGCCGCGGCGCGGCGTATCAGTCTGCCGGCCGTCGCGCCGCGTTCGCCGAGCCATTTGAGCAGCGCATTGCCGCCGAGCGAGACGCCCGCCGCGTAGAGCGTGCTGCCCTCGCGCGCGGCGAGCCGGCTCAGGATCCAGTCGATCTCGGCGCTGTCGCCCGAGTGATAGGCGCGCGGCAGGCGGTTGGGTACGCCCGAGCAGCCGCGGAAATGGGGCAGCGCGATGCGCCAGCCGCGCTCGAGCGCGTGGGCGGCGAAGGCGCGCGCGTAGTGACTGTCGGAACTTCCCTCGAGTCCGTGAAACAGCGCCAGCGTGACCGGCGAGGGGGCCGCCGCGAAATCGACGTCGATGAAATCACCGTCGGGCGTGTCCCAGCGCTCGCGCGTGAGCGCGATCCGCGCGGGCGGACGCAGCGAGGGCAGGATCGTCTGCGCATGCCCGCCGGGCAGCCACCACGGGGCGCGGTAGATCGTCATGCGAGGGACTGTCGCGAAGGCGCGTCGAAATTCAGTCGTGCGCGCCTTGCGCGGGCAGGTTCTGGCTGCGCCAGCGCAGCATGCCGCCGGCGAGATTGGCGACTCTTGCGAATCCCGCTTTTCTGAGGATCGCCGCGGCCTGCGCCGAGCGCGCCCCGGACCGGCAGACCGTCACCACCGGACGGTCCTTTGCGAGTTCGTGCGCACGCCGCTCCAGATCGCCGAGCGATATCAGCCGCGCGCCCGCGATATGGCCGAGCGGCCCGTCGAACTCCTCGGCATTGCGCACGTCGACGATTTGCAGCCCGGCGCCATGCTCCTCCACCCAGCCGGGCTCTATCTCCCAGAATCCGGCGAAAGTGAAAGTCAGCGGCGCCCAGTCCGGGCCATCCGTTGCCGACGGTTCGTCGGCCGGCCGGCCGCAGACCAGGTTGGCGGGCACCGCCACGGCAATCAGCTTGGGATGCGGCAGTCCGAGGTGGCTCATATAGCCGGCGAAATCGGTCTCGGAAATATCGCCGCCGAGACGCGGGTTGTACGCCTTTTCCTCGGCGACGCTGGTGGCGGTCAGGCCACGGTAATCGTGTCCCGGCCAAAGCAGGCAATCATCGGGCAGGGTGAAGAGGCGCGTCTTGATCGACAGGAAGAGCCTGTGCGCGCTGCCCTGCTGGAAATCGGTGCGTCCGCAGCCGCGGATGAGGAGCGCGTCACCGGTGAACGCCATGCTCTCGTCGTCGAGTACGAACGACATGCAGCCGTCGGTGTGGCCTGGTGTCGCGAGCGCGGTGACATGGCGCCCACCGAAGCGCACGCGTTCTCCGTCGGCAAGCCGCAGATCAGCGCCCTCGGCGCCGCTCGCCGCGGAGACGGCGATCTTTGCGCCGAGGCGTTTCTTGAGCAGCCAGGCGCCGGTCACATGATCGGCGTGAACATGGGTATCCAGCGTGGCGACGAGAGTGAGCCCCAACTCCCTGAGCAGCGCCGCGTCGCGCGCCGATTGCTCGAACACCGGATCGATCAGGATCGCCTCGCCCTTTGCGCGGTGACCCAGGAGATAGCTGTAGGTCGAAGAGGGCGGATCGAAGAGTTGCCGGAAGACCAACATGTTTCACCTCGTCACGTTCTGGTCGGGCGGTCCGCCTGCCCGACGGCAAGCCTCGCGAGGAACGCCCCGCGCCATCCTTGCCGATCTCGCTAGCGCGGTACGTCGAGCCGCGCAACTTCATCGAGCACCTGCTCCGGTGTGATCTCGCGCAGGCAGCGCAGGTGTCCGAGTGGGCACTTGCGCGCATAGCAGGGACTGCAGTCGAGCTTCAGCCAGAGCGTGCGTGCGTGCGGCGACAAAGGCGGGGTGTGCAGCGGGCTCGACGAGCCGAACAGGGCAACCTGCGGTCGGTCGAGCGCCGCGGCGACGTGCATGAGCCCCGAGTCGTTGGTCACCACCAGGTCGGCGCACGCGATCAGATCGATTGCCTCGTCGAGGCTGGTTTGGCCGGCCAGGTTCTTCGCCAGGCCGTCGCTGGCCCGCGCGGACTCCTCGCAGGCCCCCGCGTCGCTCTTCGCGCCGACCAGCCAGACGTCGAATCCGCGCAAGGTGAGGGCGCTTGCCAGCTCGCCATAGGATTTCCCCGGCCAGCGTTTGGCGGGGCCGTACTCGGCGCCCGGGCACAGCACCGCGTTGCGGCGCGGCGCGACCGCGAAGCCGAAGCGGCGCGCGGTCTGCTCCGCAGCCTGCGCATCGGTTTGCAGGCGTGGTGCGGAGATCGATGCGAGGAATGCCACCCCCGGCACATCCGCGAGGCGCGCATAGTGCTTTGTCATCGGTTCGCGCGCGCCACTGGATGCGCGATGGCGCTCGGTGAGTAAACCGAAGCGCGCTTCGCCGAGGTAGCCTGTGCGCACGGGAATTCCGGCAAGCAACGGCACGAGCGCCGATTTCCATGAGTTGGGCAGTACGAAGGCCTGCGTGTAGCCGCGTAGCCTGATTTCGCGCGCGAGGCGCACGCGCTCGCCTAGTTGCAGCCCGCCGTGGGGGAAAGCGGTTGCAATGACTTCGCTCACCTCGGCCATGCGCCGCAACACCGGCGCCACCCATTGCGGCGCGAGGACGTCGATGTCGCGCTCGGGATGCCGTGCGCGCAGCCGCGCGAGCAGCGGCTGTGCCATCAGCGCGTCGCCGATCCAGTTCGGCGCGACGACCAGAGTTTTCGGCACGCGGCGCGCGCGGGGAAGGACCGACACCGAGGTCAATGCCCCGGGGTCAGTGACCCTTGGGCGCGGGACCCTTGTAGAAATAGGTCGTGCCGCAGTACGGACACAGCGCCTTGCCCGTGCGGGTGACGTCGAGGAACACCCGCGGGTGGCGCGCCCACAGCGGCGCGGCAGGCGTCGGGCAGTGCAACGGGAGGTCGCTTGCGGAGAGTTCGACCTCGCGTGCGCGATCGCTGGTTTGGATGCTCATTCTCTTTGCTCCCTGGACTATTTGGCGGCGACCGGCGTGAGCCAGCTTCTGTGTTTCGCGTCGCGTCCCTGCACGACATCGAAGAACGCTTTCTGGATCTGCTTGGTGACCGGTCCGGCCTTGCCTTCGCCGATCTGGCGTCCGTCGAGTTCGCGAATCGGCGTGACTTCGGCGGCGGTGCCGGTGAAGAAGGCTTCGTCGGCGATGTAGATGTCGTCGCGCGTGAGACGCTTGCTGATCACCGTTTGTCCCAGTGTTTCCTTGGCCAGCGCGTGCACCGTCGCGCGCGTAATGCCCGAGAGCGCCGAGGCGATCTCGGGCTCAAACACCTGGCCGTCCTTGACGATGAACAGGTTTTCGCCCGCGCCTTCGGCGACATAACCTTCGGTGTCGAGCAGCAGTCCCTCGTCGTAGCCGTGTTCGGTGGCTTCCAGGTTGGCGAGGATCGAATTGGCGTAGGTACCGGAGAACTTGGCGCGCGCCATGTTGACGTTCACATGGTGGCGCTGCACCGAGGCGGTCTTCACGCGGATGCCTTTCTCCAGGCCCTCGGCGCCGAGGTAGGCCCCCCAGGGCCAGGCCGCGATCGCCACGTGCACGCTCGCGCCCTTGGGCGAGACGCCCATCTTCTCCGAGCCGTAGAACGCGATCGGCCGTATATAGCACTCCTCCAGCCGGTTCGCGCGCACCACCTCGCACTGCGCCTCGTTGAGCTGGTCCCTGCTGTAGGGGATCTTCATCATGTAGATGTGCGCCGAGTTGAACAAGCGGTCGGTGTGCTCCTTCAGACGAAAGATCGCCGTGCCGTCGACCGTCTTGTAAGCGCGCACGCCTTCGAAGACCGCGAGCCCGTAATGCAGCGAGTGGGTGAGCACATGGGTATTGGCGGATCGCCACGGCACCAGTTTGCCGTCGTACCAGATCCAGCCGTCGCGGTCGGCCATCGAAGCGGGCATTTCTGCTACTCCAGTTTGCGGGAATGGCGCTATTCTAGCGAAACCCGGGCATCACCGGGCCGGTCCCGGCGTAACGGCCGGTTTGCGCATCGGTTCGGTACGGTGCTTCGAGGTGGTGTAGCAGGACTTCGCGGAGGGCATTGCATGCAAGAACATTCGCTCGCGCCCTGGCAGCATACGCACGATTTTGCCGTCGATCATGGCGCTGCCGAGCGCAGTACCCGGCGCGTGATGCTGCTTGCCGCGGCGATGATGGCGGTCGAGATCGTAGCGGGCGGCATATTGGGATCGATGGCGTTGCTCGCCGACGGCTGGCACATGGCGACCCACGTCGCGGCTTTTGGTGTCGCGGTGTTCGCCTACCGCTACGCGCGCAGTCACGCGCACGATCCGCGCTTTTCATTCGGCACCGGAAAGGTCGGCGTGCTGGGCGGTTTCGCGAGCGCGGTCGCGCTCGCGGTGGTGTCGCTCGCGATGGTGCTCGAATCGCTGACGCGGTTCGTGCAACCGCATGCGATTCGTTACGACGAAGCGATCGGCGTCGCGGTGCTGGGTCTGACGGTAAACCTGGTGAGCGGCTGGATGCTGCACGAAGGGCGCGACGACGACCACGGTCACGATGAAGGGCGTCATCACGATCACAACCTGCGCGCGGCCTACCTGCATGTGCTCGCCGATGCATTGACCTCGGTGCTGGCGATCGTCGCGCTGTGCGCGGGAAAATTCCTCGGCTGGGCATGGCTCGATCCGGCGATGGGAATCGTGGGCGCGGCGATCGTCGCGCTATGGGCCTGGAATCTGATCCGCGACACCGCCTGGGTGCTGCTCGATGCGAGCGGCGACGACGAGGTGGGCGGCGCGATCCGCGCCGCGCTCGCGGGCGAGGCCGACAACCTGATCGCCGATCTGCATGTCTGGCATGTCGGGCCGGGTCGGCGCGCGGCGAGTGTCTCGGTGGTGACGCACCAGGACCGCACCGCGGGACATTACCGCGAACTGCTCGGAGGCATTCCCGGCCTCGCACATCTCATCATCGAGGTGAACTGCTGTGGTGCGGAAGACTGCGCTGGAGCGCCCCGCGTAGACTAAGCGCCGGGAGTGGCGAAGACCGTTTTCCACAGTTCGCGCACCGCGGCAGCGTGCGCCGCGACCTGGTCGGCGGGCACGCGTGCGTAGCGCGCCCCGTTCAGGCGCAGCGCGTGCTGGATGCGCCGGTACTCGCGATACGCGTCCCGGCAGCGCGCCGCGAGCGTGGCCGGAATGAGGTCCAGTTCCGCGGCAATTCCGAGTAACGCGATGTTGCCGAGGTTTCCGACCAGCCGAGCGTGCCGGTGCGCGTGCGCGAGCACGAGGAACTGCACCGCGAATTCGACGTCGATCATTCCGCCGCGATCGTGCTTTACGTCGTAGAGGTCGGAGGGGTTGGGGTGCGCGGCGTGCATCTTCTCGCGCATCGCGAGTACTTCGGCAGCGAGGGTGACCGGGTCGCGCACGCGGCGCAGGATCTTCTCGCGCAATGCCTCGAAACTCGCGCCGAGCGCCTTGTCGCCGGCGCAAAAGCGCGCGCGGGTGAGTGCCTGGTGTTCCCACACCCAGGCCTGCTTCTCCTGATATTGGTCGAATGCCGCGATTGAGGACACCATCAAGCCGCTCGAGCCGCTCGGCCGCAGGCGCAAATCGGTCTCGAACAGCACCCCCGAGGAGGTGCGGCTGCTCAGCCAGTTGTTCACGCGCTGCGCGAGCCGGGTATAGATCTCGGAGGCGCGCTCGTCCGGGTCGTCGTACAGGAAGATGATGTCGAGGTCGGAGGCGTAGCCCAGTTCCTTGCCGCCCAGCTTGCCGTAGCCGATCACCGCGAAGCGCGGCGCGTCCTCGCGGTGTCGATTGCGCAGCTGCGACCAGGCAAGATCGATGGTGGCCTCGAGCACCAGGTCGGCAAGCGCGCTCAGGTGATCGGCGAGCCGCTCGAGGGTCCACATTCCGCCCAGATCCTGCGCGAGCAGGCGGAAGATCTGCGCCTGATGCTGCTCGCGCAGCAGGTTCATCTGCGTTTCGGTATCGCCACGGTGCGGCTCGATCTGGGCACGCAGCGTCTGCGCGAAGGCCGGCCAGTCGGGCGCCGCGTAGAGCACGCGGTCATCGAGCAATTCGTCGAGCAGCAGCGGATGGCGCGTCACGAACTCGGCGGTCCAGCTCGAAATCGATATCATTTTCGCGACACGCTCGAGCGCCTCGGGGTGTTCGGCGAGCAGCGCCAGATAGGCGGCGCGGCGCGCGATCGCCTCGATCAGGTCGAGCCCGCGCGCGAGGGTTGCATCGGGGTCGCGCGTGCGCGCTGCCGCGGCGACGAGCGCCGGAATCAGGGTTTCGACCCGCCTGCGCGAATCGTCGGGCAGCTGCAGTGTGCGCTGGCTCGAGCGCAACGCCGCGATGCGGGCCGACGAATCGGGCGCGGCGCGAAAGCCGCGCGCGGAGAGCGCCACCGCGAGCGCCTCGGCACTGTCCGGAAGCGTATCGAGCCCGGGTTCGGTCGACTCGCTGAAGACCGCGTCGAACTGCGCGCTGACCGCGCCTCGCTGGGTCGCGAGTTCCGCGGCGAGCGCCTCCCACGACGCGAATCCCGCCATCGCGGCGACGCGCGCCCGGTCCCCGGCCTCCTCGGGGAGCATGTGGGTCTGGCGATCGTCGAGGTATTGCAGGCGATGTTCGAGATTGCGCAGGAAGACGTAGGCATCGATGAGAATTCGCGCGGCATCCTCTCCGATCAGCCTGCGCTCGGCGAGGCGCGCGATGACTTCGCGCGTCGGCCGCGCGGTGAGCGCGGCATCGCGCCCACCGCGCACCAGTTGCAGGGCTTGCGCGATGAATTCGATCTCGCGGATGCCACCCGGACCGAGCTTGATATGGTCGGCGAGTTCGCGTCGTGCGACCTCGCGCCGCACCTCGGTGTGCAGCGCGCGCATCGCGGCAAGCGTTCCGTAGTCGAGGTACTTGCGGAACACGAAGGGGCGCACGATTTGCGCGAGCTCGGCGTCGCGTTCGCCGGTGAGCGCGCGCGCCTTGATCCAGGCATAACGCTCCCATTCGCGGCCCTGGGTGATGAAATAGTTCTCCAGCGCCTCGAAGCCCGCGGCGAGCGGTCCGGACTCGCCGTAGGGGCGCAGGCGCATGTCGACACGGAATACGAAGCCGTCCCCGGTGACCTCCGCGAGCAGCGCGATCACCTTTCGTCCGACGCGAGTGAAGAATTCGTGGTTGGAAATCGCGCGCGCGCCGTCGGTGTCTCCCTCCTCGGGGTAGACGAACACCAGGTCGATGTCCGAAGAGACATTCAGTTCGCGCCCGCCCAGCTTGCCCATGCCGATTACGATGAGGGGCAGCGCATCGCCCGCCGCCCCGCGCGGCACGCCGTGCACGGCGGTGAGGGCGGTCTGCGACCACGCCAGCGCGGTGCCGATCGACTCCTCGGCGAGATCGCTCATCGTCGTGCAGACCTCGTCGAGACGTACGGCGGGGACGTCCGTGCCGCTCAGGTCGCGCGCCATGGCGCGTAACAGGACACGCTGGCGCAATTGACGCAGACGGCGCTTCAGGCCCGCCTCGTCGTCGGCCGCGGCGCCGGCAAGGGCGCGTGCCATCTCCTCGCGCGTGAACCGTTCGGGGGCGGCGAGCTCGGCTGCGAACGCCGGCTGCGCAGCGAGGCATTGTTCCGCAAAGCGCGAAGCGCTCAGCGCCTGCCGAGGATTGCGATGGGTCGAGGGAAGGTCCATAAGCGGGGATTCTACGATTTCGCGCAGAGGGTCTGGGTTTAGAATGAGAGCAATGGGTTCGCGCATGCGATGGCCTCGCGCGAAACGACAATCCTGGTTCTCGTGAGCAATGGAAAAAACATCAGAACAATTCTTTCCCGCGGCGCCGCGGCGCCGTGCGCGACGCCTGCCGCGAATATTGGAAGCGTTCGCCTGGATCGGATTCTTTGCCTTCGCACTGACTTTTCTCGCGCTGCGCTACTGGTTGCTGCCGCAGGTCGAACAGTACCGCGGGGAGATCGCCGGCGCGCTGTCGCGCACGATCGGTCTGCCGGTCAAGATCGGGCGCATCGAAGCGAGCTGGTGGTGGTTGCGGCCTCGCCTGTCGATCGCCGATCTTCGCATCCACGACCGCGAAGGAAAAGAGGTGCTCGCCCTTCCTTCGGTCGATACCGTGCTTGCCTGGCACTCGCTGCTCTACGGAGGACTGCATCTGCACAGCCTGGTGATCGAGCGGCCGAGGCTTACGGTGAGACGCGACGCGGAGGGGCGCCTGTACGTCGCGGGAATCGGGCTGGCAGGCGGCGCGGGAGACGGGCGCGGCTCGGCATGGTTCGCCGCGCAGCGCGAGATTGCCATCCATGATGCCGAGATCGAATGGCGTGACGAGCAGCGCGGCGCGCCGCCTCTGATCCTGAGCGCGGTGAACCTGCGCATGAGCAATGAGGAAGGAGCGCATGCGATCGGACTCTCGGCACGCCCGCCCGCCGGCCTGGGCGCGAGACTCGATTTGCGCATCGCGTTCGACGATCGAGGAATTGCGCAGCCCGGTGGTTGGGGCGGGAAGGCGTACGTCGAGCTGGGTGAGAGCGATCTCGCTGCCTGGGGCACGTGGCTCGATTATCCCGTCGAGGTGCAGGCCGGCCGCGGCGCGCTGCGTCTGTGGGCGAATTTCGAGAACAGCGCATTGCGGCGGGTCACCGCGGATATCGAGGTTGCCGATGCGAGGCTGCGTGTCGCCCCCGACCTGCCGCAGCTTGAGATCGCCCGTCTGGGCGGGCGGCTGCTGGGACGCAAGCTTGGACGGGGTTACGAACTCGCGGGCAAGGACCTCGTCCTCGCGCTGCATGACGGCACGACGCTCCGGCAGAACCGCCTGGGCCTGCAGTGGGAACGCGCCGCGGACGGCGGCATCGCGCAGGCCAAGCTGAGCGCGGCGCTGATCGAGATCGTTCCGCTGATGTCGCTGGCGCGCTACGCTCCACTGCCTGCAGGGTCGCGCGAGCGGCTCGACTCGCTGAACCTTCAAGGCCGGCTGCTCGATGTGCAGTTCGACTGGCGGGGCGAACCTGCCGCGACGCCGCACTTTGCCGCCAAGGCACGCTTCGAAGGACTCGGCATGCAGGCTTCCGATCGTCTGCCGGGTTTCTCCGGCTTGAGCGGGGCGCTCGACTTCGACGAGGCGCGCGGCGCGATCAGCGTCGCGGGGAGCGCCGTCGCGATTGAGTTGCCGCGCGTGTTTCCCGAGCCGATCGGTTTTGACGCACTGGACGCCAAGCTCGGATGGGAAGCTGCGGGAGATGCCGGAATCTCCATTCGCGTTGCGTCGCTTTCGTTCGCCAATGCGCAGCTCTCGGGGAGCGCCTCCGGAAGTTACGCCTGGGATGCGAGCGGGCCCGGCGAGATCGACCTGACCGCGCAGCTGGCACGCGTCGATGGCGGCCGGATCGGCGGCTACCTGCCGCATGCCTCGATCATGGGCGAGGCCACGCGCCAGTGGCTCGCGGGGGCGATCGTCGCGGCGCCTCTGAGCGATGTGCATCTGCGTATCAAGGGGAATCTGCGCAATTTTCCGTTCCGCGACACGGCGCAGGGAGAGTTTCGCGTGGCGGCGAAACTCGCCGCGGGAGTGCTCGATTTCGCCTCCGGCTGGCCGCGCATCGAGGGTATCGAGGGCGACGTGTTGTTCGAGCGCGGCGCCCTGCAAATCCTCGCTGCGCGAGCGGCGACGCAGGGAGCGCGCCTGCTCGGTGTGCGCGCGGCGATTCCCGATCTGCTCTCGCGTGCGCCGCGACTCGAGCTCACCGGGCAGGCAGAGGGCGCGACGCAACAATTTCTGGACTACATTCGCGCCAGTCCGGTGCGCGCGATGGTCGGCGGCGCAACCGATGGCATGCACGCCTCGGGCGACGGCCGCTTGCAGCTGAGGCTCGATCTGCCGCTCGCCACTTTGTCGGCGAGCAAGGTCTCGGGTGAATACCGTTTCGTCGACAACTCGCTGACTCTGCTGCCGGAATTTCCGCCGATCTCGCGCGCGGCCGGAAGGCTTAGCTTCAGCGATGCGGGCTTCACGCTGCACGAGGCGAAAGGGCGCCTGTTCGGCGGGGCGGTCGCGGCGAGCGGCGCGACGCGGCCCAGGCGTGGCTTGAGGATCGAATTCGACGGCGACGCGACGGCGCGGGGGCTGCGCGCGCTGCTGCCGAGCGGGATGCGCGAGCGGCTCGCCGGAGGGTTCCTCTATTCGGGAAACCTGATCGCGCGCGATGGTACGCTGCACGTGACGATCAAGTCACTGTTCGATGGCCTCGCGAGCGAGCTTCCCGAACCGCTTGCGAAGCTGGCCGAAGAGAAACTGCCGACGCGCGTCAGCATCGTCCAGCGAAAGGCACGCACTTCAGCGCAGCTCAGTCTCGGTTCGCGGCTCGCGGCATCGGCACAACTGCGGCCCGCGCGAGGGGGTATCGAGTTGCATCGCGCGGCAGTTGCGCTTGGTGCGGCGGCGAGCCGCGCCGCGCTGCGCATGCCCAAGGCGGGGCTGCTCGTATACGGCACCCTCGATCGGCTCGACCTCGATCGCTGGCGCGCAGCGTTGCCCGCGCGCGACGCCTCCGCGCCCGACATGCCGCTCAGGGTGGACAAGCTCGAGATCGCGCAGCTCGATGCCTTCGGCAAGCGGCTGCATAATCTGCGCATCGAAGCCGGACCGACACGCGGCGGCATGGAGATCCGGTTCGGCGCAGCCGACCCGGCGCGCACCACCGACGTGAAGGGGACTCTTCACTACGTGAAGGGCAAGCCGGCGCAGCTGAAGGGGGATTTCGAAACTCTGCGCATACCGGGCGATACGCCGGGCGCGCCGAAGTCCGCGGAGCCGATGACCGAATTGCCGGATATCGACCTTGCGGTGGGACAGTTCGAGGTCGCCGGTCGGGAAATGGGCCGGATCAAGATGCGGGCACGGAACGACGGCCCGGACTGGCGCATCGAATCGCTTTCGGTCGACAATCCCGATGGAGGCGTCACCGGTAGCGGTGCGTGGCACGGCGGGGAATTTCCCGCTACCTCGGTCAAATTCGAAATCAAGGCGCTCGATTCGGGAAAACTTCTCGCGCGCATGGGATTTCCCGGCTTGCTGCGCGGCGGCCGGGCGACATTGAGCGGGACGCTCGGCTGGACGGGCGAGCCGGCCGGGCTGGATTTTCCGAGCCTGTCGGGCGAGTTGAAGCTCGACGCGACGAGCGGACAGTTCATCAAGGTCGATCCCGGAGCGGGAAAACTGGTGTCGCTGCTCAGCCTTCAGGCGCTACCGCGGCGCCTCACGGGCGACTTCGGCGACGTCTTTCAGAGCGGGTTTCAGTACCAGACCCTGTCGAGCGATCTTCGGGTCCTGCAGGGCGTGGCGCGCACCGACAACCTGCATATCAGCGGCTCGGCGGCCGAAGTGAGCATGACCGGGTGGGTCGATCTCGCCCGCGAGGCCCAGGACCTGCGCGTGCGCGTGGTGCCCA
>JAOUFA010000484.1 GCA_029858545.1 Betaproteobacteria bacterium | reverse complement strand
GCCGAAGAGCATGCGCCGCGCAAAGAATCGCCGCGCCGGAGGCAGGAGGTCGAGCGCGCCGAGCGCAAGTCCGCGCAACGTGCTCGCGAGCGGCAGGTGGCCGAGAAACGCGCTGGCGAGAAAGTCGGTGATGCCGATCGCACCGGCGGCATCGAAACGTCTGGCGCGCGCATAGCCTTCGAGCACCGCAGCCGATCCGATGTCCTCGGCTTCGTGCCACCCATTCGCGAGGTCCCAGGCGTCGCGCAGGCCCAGGTTGAGTCCCTGGCCGGCGACCGGATGCAGGGCCTGCGCGGCGTTACCAACGAACACCTGGCGCGGGGCGATGCGCGCTTCGCGTCTGCGCAGCACAAGCGGGAAGATGCCGCGCGCCTCCACGGAGCCGAAGTGGCCGGCGCGCGTGCCGAACGCTTGTGCGAGTTCGGTGACGAATTCCGTCGCAGCCATCTCGAGCAGGGCCGCCGCGCGCTCGGGACGCGCGCTCCAGACCAGGCCGTAGTCGTCTCCGGTCGGCAGCAGCGCGAGCGGGCCTTCGGCGGTAAAGCGTTCGAATGCGGTGGCGCGCGCGCCGGGCAGACTGCGGTTGACGCGTACCCGGCCTACTACCGCGTCGAAGCCGTAGCGCTTTTCGAATGCCTGCGCGGAGCTGCCCTCCGCATGGGCAAGGCAGCGCGTGCTGACGCGGTGCGACGCGCCGTCAACGGCAATGAGCAGGTCGACCCGGTCGTCGAGGACCGCGGTGGATTCGATGTTCGCGCCGCGCAGCAAGGCAATGCCGCGTGCGAGGACTTGCTGTTCGAGCGCCGCGGCGAGCGCGCCATATTCGATCACATGGCCGAGCGCCGGGACCCGCGCGTCGGCCGCGCTGAGCAATGTGCGGCCGAATGCGCCGGCCTGAGAGACGTGGATGGCGTTGATCGGCGTCGTGTCGAGCGCATCCCACGCGCCCAGCCGCTCGATGATCAGGCGGCTTGCGTCGGAGAGCGCGATCGGGCGAAACACGCCTGGCGCGACGCCGCCCGGCGCCCGGCGCTCGATCAGCGCGACAGTGCGCCCCGACCGCTCGAGCGCCAGAGCGAGCGTGCAGCCGACCGGTCCCGCGCCGAGGATCGCGACGTCGATGCTCTTGGCGATCATCGCGCGTCGCGCATCCAGGCCTCGACCTCGGCGATCTCCTTGGGGGCGCCCGCCGTGATCACTTCGCAGCCGGTATCGGTGACGAGCACATCGTCCTCGATGCGGATGCCGATGCCGCGCAGCGCGTCGGGGACGTCGTCCGCGGCGCGGATGTATAGACCGGGCTCGACGGTGAGGGTCATGCCGGGAGAGAGCGTGCGCCATGCTCCGGCGCGCTTGTACTCCCCCGCATCGTGCACGTCGAGCCCCAGCCAGTGCCCGGTGCGATGCATGTAGAAGCGCTTGTAGGTCTCCTTCTCCAGCGCCTCGTCGAGCGAGCCGGGGAGCAGTTTCAGATCGAGCATGCCGCGCACGAGGATTTTCACCGCCGCATCGTGCGGCTCGTTCCATGCCGCGCCGGCTCGCGTGGCTCCGATCGCCGCGTGCTGGGCGGCGAGCACCACCTGGTAGACGTCGCGCTGCGCCGGCGAAAAACGCCCGCTCACCGGAAAGCTGCGCGTGATGTCGGCGGCATAGCTCTCCAGTTCACAGCCCGCGTCAATGAGCAGCAGCGCATCCTCGGCGAGCGGCGCGCTGTTGGCGACGTAATGCAGGACGCAGGCATTCGCCCCGCCCGCGACGATCGGCCAGTAGGCCGGAAATTCCGCGCCGTGACGGCGGAACTCGTGCAGCAGCTCGGCCTCGATCTCGTACTCGTGGCGTCCCGGGCGAGTTGCGCGCATCGCGCGCCGGTGCGCGATCGCCGAGATGTCCGCGGCGCGGCGCATGATCGCCAGTTCGTGCGAGTCCTTGACGAGGCGCATGTCGTCGAGCAGGCTGCGGACGTCGTTCAGCCGGTCGGGAGCGTGCACGCCGGCTCGCGCCTGCGCGCGCACCGCGTTCAGCCAGCGCATCGCGCGCGCATCCCATTCAGTGTCCGCGCCCGCCGGGTAGTAGAGCGCAGGCTGATCGGCGAGCAGCCGCGCCATGGTTTCATCGAGCGCGGCAATCGGATGCGCCTCGTCGAAGCCAAAGCGCTCGCGCGCGCCTTCGGGACCGTGGCGATACCCGTCCCAGACCTCGCGCTCCAGGTTGCGCTCGCGGCAGAACAGGATCGACCTGGGACTGTCTCCCGCGACGATTACCAGCACCGCCTCGGGTTCGCGAAAGCCCGTGAGGTAGTAGAAGTAGCTGTCGTGGCGGTAGGGATAATGCGAGTCGCGGTTGCGGATGCGCTCGGGCGCGGTAGGCAGGATCGCAACTCCGGCACCCATCGCGCGGGTAATGCGCGCGCGCCGCTCGGCGTAGACCGTGATCGGCGTCGCCGGAACGCCCGCATGGCCGACTGTTTCGTTCATCGTATTCATTCAAGTGCTCCAGCGCGTAGCCAGGATGGAATTCAATTCCGCGAGCCGTTCGACGGTACCGATGTCGCGCCACAGTCCTTCATACAGTTCGCCCGACAACCGACCGCACGCCGCGGCCGCGTACAGGCACGGTGCAAGCGGCGCTTTCTCGCCCGCGCGTACCCCGGTATAGAGATCCGGATCGACGAGAGCGATTCCCGAGTAAGTGTAACGCGGCGCTGCCTCATCGCCGACCCTCGCCGAAGAAAGCGAAAAATCCCCGCGTGGATGCTGCGCCGGATTGGGCACCAGCACAAGGTGCGCGAGCATCGCGCCGAGTGCGTGTCCGCGCAGCGTCGAGAAATCGAATTCCGCGTAGATATCTCCATTGACGAGCAGAA
>JAOUFA010000073.1 GCA_029858545.1 Betaproteobacteria bacterium | reverse complement strand
GCCTTTGTCACCGGGGCGAACATCTCGATCAACGGCGGGCAGCACATGTATTGATGGTTTAATCGGTGCCGGCAAGGCGGATACGCGTTTCGGCACGGACGATACAAGGGGGAACGATGGAATCGCAGTTGCGCATGATCAAGAAGTACCCCAACCGGCGCTTGTACGACACCAAGACGTCGAGCTACATCACGCTTGCCGACGTAAAGCAGATGGTCATCAGACAGGAGGAGTTCCAGGTGGTCGATGCGAAGACCGCCGAGGACCTGACCCGGCAGATCCTGCTGCAGATCATCCTCGAGGAGGAGGCGGCCGGTGCGCCGCTGTTTTCCTCCGATCTGCTCGCGCACCTCATCCGCTGCTACGGCAATGCGATGCAGGGGCTGATGGGCGTCTACCTCGAGAAGAACATCCACGCTTTCCGCGAGATGCAGAAATCGATGGAGGAACAGTCGAGTCAGCTCTACGGCGACAACTCGCGCGTCTCGCAGGAGATGTGGACGCAGTTCGTCAATCTGCAGGGGCCGGCGATGCAGACGCTGATGCAGGGCTACATGGAACAGAGCCAGAAGATGTTCGCGCAGTTCCAGGACCAGCTGCACAGCCAGGCGCGCAACGTGTTCTCCGGATTTCCGTTTCCCGGATTCCCGCCGCCCGCCACGCCGGGAAAACGCGAGACCGATAAGTGAAGAGCTGCGGTGCGATGCGGCGCAGAGAAGACCTGCGCCGAGATGCCTGATCTTCCGAGCGGTCGTACGGTGCGGAAATCCTCGCGCAAAACCACGCCGCGCGTCGGCTTCGTTTCGCTCGGCTGCCCGAAGGCGCTGGTCGATTCGGAGCGCGTGCTGACGCAGCTGCGCGCCGAGGGCTACGCGACCTCGGCGAGCTACCGCGACGCGGACCTGGTGATCGTCAACACCTGCGGTTTCATCGATGCCGCGGTCGAGGAGTCGCTCGACGCGATCGGCGAGGCGCTTGCCGAGAACGGCAAGGTGATCGTCACCGGCTGCCTGGGGGCGAAGGACGGCATGGTGCGCAGTGCGCATCCGAGCGTGCTCGCGGTCACCGGGCCGCACGATACCGACGCGGTGATGCGCGCGGTGCATGACCATTTGAAGCGGCCGCACGATCCCTACACCGACCTGGTGCCGCCGCAGGGCGTCCGGCTCACGCCGCGGCACTATGCGTACCTCAAGATCTCGGAAGGCTGCAATCACCGCTGCAGCTTCTGCATCATCCCATCGTTGCGCGGCGACCTGGTGTCGCGGCCGCTCGGCGAGGTGATGCAGGAGGCGGAAAGACTCGTCGACGCGGGCGTGAGGGAGCTGCTCGTCATCTCGCAGGATACGAGCGCCTACGGTGTGGACATCAAGTACCGCACCGGTTTCTGGAACGGCCGGCCGATGAAGACCCGCCTCACCGAACTCGCGCGCGCGCTGGGCGATTTGCCGGGCGCACCCTGGTTGCGGTTGCACTACGTCTATCCGTATCCGCATGTCGACGAGTTGATTCCGCTGATGGCCGAGGGAAGGCTGCTGCCCTACCTCGACATTCCGTTCCAGCACGCGAGCGCGCGGATACTCAAGCGCATGAAGCGTCCGGCAAATGCGGAGAACGTGCTCGAGCGCATCGCCGCCTGGCGGCGTATTTGTCCGGAACTCGCGATCCGCTCGACCTTCATCGTCGGTTTCCCCGGCGAGACCGAGGCCGAGTTCGGCGAGCTGCTGGATTTTCTCGATGAGGCGCAGCTCGACCGGGTCGGCTGCTTCGCTTATTCACCGGTCGACGGCGCGGCGGCGAACGAACTCGATGGCGCGGTCGCCGAGGAACTGAAAGAGGAGCGGCGCGCGCGTTTCATGCATGCACAGGCGAGGATCAGCCGCGCGCGTCTCGAGGCGAAGGTCGGCAGGCGTCTCAGGGTGCTGGTCGACACGGTGGAAGAGGGCGGCGCGAAAGCGCGCAGCACGGCGGACGCGCCGGAGATAGACGGCGTGGTGCACGTGCGCCACGCCAGGAAGTTGCAGGCGGGAGAATTCGCGGAAGTGCTCATCGAAAAATCGGATGAGCACGATCTTTACGGGAGAGTGGCATGAGCGGTCGTGAAGTGGTGGTGGTGGCGGGTGTGCGCACGGGAATCGGCGACTTCGGTGGCGCGCTGAAGGATCTTGCGCCGACCCGGCTTGGCGCGCTGGTGGTGAAGGAGGTCGTCGCGCGCGCCGGGATCGAACCCGGGGCGATCGGCCACCTGGTGTTCGGCAGCGTGATCCACGGCGAGGCGCGCGACATGTATCTGTCGCGCGTCGCGGCGATCGACGGAGGACTGCCGGTCGGCACGCCCTGCCTCACGGTCAACCGCCTGTGCGGTTCGGGCCTTCAGGCGATCGTTTCGGCGGCGCAGCATATTCTGCTCGGCGACACCGACGTGGTGATCGGCGGAGGCGCCGAGAGCATGAGCCGCGCGGCGTACATCCTGCCTAGCCAGCGCTGGGGGCAGAGGATGGGCGACGCGGCGGTGGTCGATGCGATGGTCGGCGCATTGCACGACCCCTTCGGCCACGGCCACATGGGCATCACCGCGGAGAACATCGCCGCGAAGTACGGCTTTACGCGCGCGCAGCAGGACGCCTTCGCGCTCGAATCGCATTTGCGCGCGGCGCGCGCGATCGAGCAGGGATATTTCAAGAGCCAGATTGTGCCGGTCGAATTGAAGACCAGAAAGGGCGTCGAGACCTTCGCCGGCGACGAACATGTGCGCCGCGATGCGAAGATCGAGGACATGGCGAAACTGAAGCCCGCGTTCAAGAAGGAGGGCGGCACGGTGACCGCGGGCAATGCCTCGGGACTCAACGACGCGGCCGCAGCGCTGGTGATGATGGAGGCGGGCGCTGCGCAAAAGCGCGGACTCAAGCCGCTCGCGCGTCTCGTCGCGTACGCGCACGCGGGGGTCGAGCCGCAGTTGATGGGGCTGGGCCCGATTCCGGCGGTAAAGCGCGTGTTCGAGAAGGCCGGCCTCACGCCCGCCGACATGGACGTGATCGAATCGAACGAGGCCTTCGCGGTGCAGGCGATGGCGGTGACGCACGACCTCGGACTCGACCCGACCAAAGTCAATCCGAACGGCGGCGCGGTCGCGCTTGGCCACCCGATCGGCGCCACCGGCGCGATTCTCGCGGTCAAGGCACTCTACGAGCTGCAGCGCGTGCAGAAGCGCTACGCGCTTGTCACCATGTGCATCGGCGGCGGGCAGGGCATCGCCGCGATCTTCGAGCGGGTCTGAACCTCGGGGCGGCGCTCGGGCCGCCCATTCGCTATCCTCACGCTCGGCGTTACTCGTTTGGCGCAATCGCGCAAGGCGCTGCCGAAGCGCGGAAAGAGGGTATGGCTCGCTTTCACGGCAAGGAGCGCCTTTGCTCTATCCTCTCTCCTTGCCGTGTGCAGTCGACGCGACTGCCGCAATTGAACGATCTCTTATGGCCGATTCCGATGAGCGCCGCCGCCGTCCTGTCCATTGCCGAGCTGGGCTTCCCGTGGGAAACCAGCGATCCTTTTCTGTTTTGCGTCTATCACCATGACGCCTACCCGGCAGGAAACGAGCGGCTGGGGCCCGCGGTATCGCTCGCCGGCCGGCAGCGGGGCCAGGACTTCGAGGGCAAGGACGGCTGGCGCATGTACCACGGCGATGCGGTGCCGGGGTTTCCGCAGCACCCGCATCGCGGCTTCGAGACCGTGACCATCGTGCGGCGCGGCTATATCGACCACTCGGATTCGCTCGGCGCGACGGCACGCTTCGGTGCCGGCGACACGCAGTGGCTCACCGCCGGGCGCGGCGTGGTGCATTCGGAGATGTTTCCGCTGCGCGAGCCGAACGCGCCCAATCCGCTCGAACTCTTTCAGATCTGGCTCAACCTGCCGCGCGCGCAGAAATTCGCCGCGCCGCATTTCACCATGCTGTGGCGCCACGCGGTTCCGTTGCACGCGGCGTTCGACGGCGCCGGGCGCCGCACCGAGGTGACGGTGATCGCGGGACGGCTCGGCGAGGCGCGCGCGCCGGCCTGCCCGCCCGAGTCCTGGGCCGCCGCGCCCGAGCACGATGTGGCGATCTGGACCATACGCATGGCGAGCGGCGCGCAATGGACTCTGCCGCCTGCCATGGCGGGTACGAACCGCCGCGTATTCTTCTTTCGCGGTAGCGGGATGCGGATCGGCGGGCATGCACTGACGTCGCACGCCGGGGTGAGCCTGCGCGCCGAGCGCGAGGTGGCCCTCGAAGCCGGCGCGGACGAATGCGAACTGCTGCTCCTGCAGGGCAGGCCGATCGCCGAGCCGGTCGCGCAGTACGGCCCGTTCGTGATGAACACGCAGGTCGAGATCCGCCAGGCCTTCCTCGACTACGAGCAGACGCGGTTCGGCGGCTGGCCGTTCGCGAGCAACGAGCCGGTGCACCCGCGCGCGCAGGAGCGCTTCGCGCGCCACGCCGACGGGCGGGTGGAGCAGGTCGGGGGCTGAGCACCGACGATATGGAAATATCGCTGGCAGTCACCCTCGCGGTGCTCGGCGGCGCGATGCTGCACGCGAGCTGGAATGCGCTCGTCAAGTCGAGCGCGGACAAGCAGCTCGATACCGCGGCGATTTCTGCGGGGGCGGGGCTGCTCGCGCTCGGCGCGATGGTGTGGCTACCGGCGCCGGCGCCGGCCTCCTATCCCTGGCTTGCTGCCTCGGCGGTGGTGCATATCTTTTACTTCGCGCTACTCGCCGATGCCTACCGTTGGGGCGATCTGTCCTTTACCTACCCGGTGATGCGCGGCGGCGGGCCGGTGATCGTCGCGCTGGTGGGTTCGCTCGTGCTCGGAGAATCGCTGCCATCGGCGCAGACTTTGGGCATTTTGCTGATCTGTGCCGGGGTGCTCGCCTTCGCCACGGTGCGCACGCACGACCCGGTGGCGCTGCGTCGCGCGCTCGGTTTCGCGCTCGGCAACGCCGCGGTGGTCGCCGCGTACACGATCATTGACGCGCAGGGCGCGCGCGCGTCGGGCGAGCCGGTGAGTTATGCGCTGTGGTTCTTCTTCGCCAACGGTGTCGCGGTGCCGGCCTGGTTCGCGCTGCATCGCGGCCGCGCGGTGGCGGATTATTTCGCGCGGCATTGGCCGCGCGCGCTGCTCGGCGGCGCATGCACGCTCGGCTCCTACGGCATCGCGCTCTGGGCGATGACGCAGGCGCCGATCGCGCTGGTCGCCGCGCTGCGCGAGACCTCGGTGATTTTCGGTGCGCTGCTCGGTGCGCTGTTCCTCGGCGAGCGTTTCACGCGGCGGCGCCTCGTCGCCACCGTCGCGGTGCTCGCGGGCCTCGTCGCGCTGCGCGCATAGCGTGGCGCCGCGCGCAGCGGACCCGCTTCCCGCCTAGCCCTCCGGCCGCATATGCGGAAACAGGATCACGTCGCGGATCGACGCGCTGTCGGTAAGCAGCATCACCAGGCGATCGATGCCGATTCCCGCGCCCGCGGTGGGCGGCAGGCCGTACTCCATCGCGCGGATGTAATCGGCGTCGTAGTACATGGCTTCCTGATCGCCGGCTTCCTTTTTCCTCGCCTGGTCGCCAAAGCGCTCGGCCTGGTCCTCGGGGTCGTTCAACTCCGAGAAACCATTGGCGATTTCCTTGGTATCGATGAACAGTTCGAAGCGGTCGGTGAGTTCGGGGTCGGCGTCGCGCCGGCGCGCGAGCGGAGAGACCTCGGCCGGAAAGTCGAGCATGAAAGTCGGATCGACGAGGTGCTTCTCCGCCGCGGCCTCGAACAGCATCAGTTGCAACGATCCCCAGCCCTGCGCGGCGTGGTACGCCACGCCGCGCCTGTCGAGTTGGTCGGCAAGAAAGGCGCGGTCGCGCAGGTCCGCCGTGGCGCAGGCCGGTCCGCCCCATTTGCGGATCGCTTCGGGAATCGGCAGGCGCGCAAACCGTCCACCGAAGTCGATTGTCTTGCCTTGGTAGCTCACCGCCAGTCCGCCGCAGGCGGTTTGCGCCGCGCCACGCACCAGCCGCTCGGTGAGGTCCATCATGTACGCGCACTCCTCGTACGCGCAGTACAGCTCGAGCATCGTGAATTCGGGATTGTGGCGCGTCGACATGCCTTCGTTCCTGAAGTTGCGGTTGATCTCGAACACGCGTTCGATGCCGCCCACCACCAGGCGTTTCAGATACAACTCGGGCGCGATGCGCAGGAACAGTTGCATGTCGAGCGCGTTGTGGTGCGTCGTGAAGGGCTTGGCCGCCGCGCCGCCGGGGATCGGCTGCATCATCGGCGTTTCGACCTCGAGGTAGCTCTCGGCGACCAGCGTTTCACGCAGCGACTGCACGATGCGCGAGCGCGCGGCGAACACATCGCGCACCTGCGGGTTGACGATCAGGTCCACGTAGCGCTGTCGGTAGCGCATTTCCTGGTCGGACAGGCCGTGGAACTTCTCGGGCAGCGGGCGCAGAGCCTTGGCGAGCAGCCGCAGTTCGCTCGCGTTCACCGTGAGTTCGCCCTTGTTGGTCTTGAACAGCGTACCGCGCACGCCGATGACGTCGCCGAGGTCCCAGTGCTTGAAGGTCTCGTGCTCGGCCTCGCCGGTGATGTCGTTCGAGACGTAGATCTGAATACGGCCCGAGCCGTCCTGAATCGTGGCGAAGCTCGCCTTGCCCATGACGCGCTTCAGCATCATGCGACCGCCCACCGCGACCTCGACCCGCCTTGCCTCGAGCGCGGCCTTGTCGAGCGCGCCATGCTCGTCGGCGAGCCGCGCCGCCAGGTCCGCGCGGCGAAAGTCGTTCGGATAGGCTCCCCCCAGCGCGCGCAACGCATGCAGCTTCTCGCGCCGCTCGGCGACGATCTTGTTCTCGTCCTGCGGCGCCTCGCCGTCCGGCTTCCTGTCTTGTGTCACGATCAGACTCCCTGTTTCAGGCTCGCACTGATGAATTCGTCGAGATCGCCGTCGAGCATGCCCTGCGTATTGCCGACCTCGACGCCGGTGCGCAGATCCTTGATGCGTGACTGATCGAGCACGTAGCTGCGAATCTGGTGTCCCCAGGCGATATCGGTCTTCGCATCCTCGAGCTTGGACTGCTGCGACATGCGCTTGCGCAACTCCAGTTCGTACAGACGGCTCTTCAGCATCGCCATGCACTCCGCGCGGTTGCGATGCTGCGAGCGGTCGTTCTGGCTCTGCACCACGATGTTGGTCGGCAGGTGCGTAATGCGCACCGCGGATTCGGTCTTGTTGACGTGCTGGCCACCCGCCCCCGATGCGCGATACACGTCCACGCGCAGGTCCGCCGGATTGATCTCGACTTCGATCGTCTCGTCGATTTCGGGATAGACGAACACGCTCGCAAACGAGGTATGCCGGCGCGCATTCGAATCGAACGGGGACTTGCGCACCAGGCGGTGCACGCCGCTTTCGGTACGCAAATGGCCATACGCGTAGTCGCCCGTGATCTTGAGCGTCGCGCTCTTGATGCCGGCCACCTCGCCCTCGGTCTGCTCGAGGATCTCGGCTTTGAACCCCTTGTGGTCGCAGTACCTGAGATACATGCGCTCGAGCATCGCGCCCCAGTCCTGCGCCTCGGTGCCGCCCGAGCCCGCCTGGATGTCGAGAAAGCAGTTGTTCGGGTCGAGCGGGTTCGAGAACATGCGGCGGAATTCGATTCCCGCCACCTCCTTCTCCAGCGTCCGCGCGTCGCGTCCGAGCGTCTCGAGCGAGACGTCGTCGCCCTCGATGCGCGCAAGTTCGAAAAGTTCGCGGGCATCGCCGATTTCACCGCCCACGCGCGTAAGCGAGACCAGCACCGCTTCGAGGGATTTCTTTTCCTTGCCGAGTTCCTGGGCGCGCTGCGGGTTGTCCCACAGCTTCGGATCTTCGAGTTCGCTATTGAGTACTAGGAGGCGTTCGCGCTTGGCATCGAAGTCAAAGATACCTCCGCAGTTCGGCGCAGCGCGTTTGCAGGTCCTCGAGCGAGGCGGCGATCTGGTTGATGCGTTCGGCTTCCATGGCGTCCCAAAAAAGCCAAATTATACCGGGGGATGGCAGCTGTTCCGCGAATCGGGGGCGAGGTAGGCGCGTGTCGCCCCGCTGGGAATCGTACAGGCAGCGGGGACACGGAGGCCGCCCAAATCCCGGCGCGCGGTGGCTGGACAGGTTCACTGCGCGCGCAGCGTGCGGCGTGCTGGCGCCGAATTGGAACTGCCGTATCGATGGCGATCATTTCCCATTCGAGCAAGGAAGCAAGAACTTAGCGCGGTCGCCGACGCGCCAGGCACGCGGGAATCACAGCGTTCCGGGGCCGAGGCGGCGTGCCCGCGGCGCGGTCTCGCGGCAACGGCGAGCGAGAGCATTTCGGCGCGGATCAGTCCCGTCGATGCCCGTATAAGCAACTCGACAGAGCGACCGTCCACTTCCATGCAGACCAAGGCGGAATGGCGCGGCGCGGGACCCTTTGACAGTTTCCCGATGTGACCAAATTCACGGAATGATTTGCAAAATTTCGTCTTCACGATGGAAGTGATGCGCAACATCAGTTCAATAGGAACTAATATCCATTCAACAGTCCTGTAAGTGTCCGTCCTACAACCCAGCCTCTGTCGCTCCTACGAATCCACTGTAACGAGAATACTTCAAGTGACCGCAATGTCGACACGGCAATGGAACGTCCCGACCGGTAGTCACGCCGGGGCGGCAGGTATCTCTGCCGGTGCGGTTCCCGCCACGGGCGGACGGTCGTGGCGCTCCGCCCAGTTTGTCGTTCCGGTGGCGCTCGGTGTCGCGGGAGCGGCGATGATCCTGCTCCTGGGGCAGTGGGGAATCCTCAGTGCGATTTTCGCGCCCTTGCTGCTCGGGGGTTCGGTCGCCGCCGGTCGTTACCTGAACCGCGCCCATGGCGCGGGACTTGAACAGGCGGCACGCGAGGCCGCCGACCGCACTTCCCGCCTGCGCGAGCTGTGTGCGCGCGGTCTGCCAGTCTGGGCGCAGCAAATCCAGACCTCGCGCGAGAGCGCCGACGGCGCGATGACCAGCCTGACGCGCAATTTCGGCGATATGGTCGAGCACCTGGGCGCCACGCTCTCCGCCTCCAAGGTCACGGTGCGCAGCGAAGAGGGACGCGAGGAAGACGCGGTGATGATTATTAACGGCGGCGAGGCGCAACTCGCGCGCGTGATCGGGGTGCTGCAGGAACTGCACCGCAGCAAGGAATCGATTCTCGAGCAGGTACGCGGCTATGCATCGAGCCTGCAGGAAATGGCGGCCGATGTGCGCCAGATCGCGCTGCAAATACGCCTGCTCGCGCTCAATGGCGCGATCGAGGCATCGCGCGCGGGCGAGGCGGGCAAGGCTTTCGCGGTGGTAGTCGGCGAAATGCGCCAGCTCTCCGGGCAGTCGGCCGAGATGGGCGATCGGATCTCCAAGAAGGTCGACGCGGTCAATCACTCCCTCGCGGGCATGTTTGGCGACGGCACCTCCACCGACGCCGAGGCGTCATCGATCCAGAAGGCCGAGCGCGACATCCTGTCGGTGATCGCGCGCTTCAAGGACCTGACCCAGGGATTGTCGCAGTCGGTACACGGCATGGAGACCGAGGGCAAGGCGCTGCGCGAACGCATTTCCGAGGCGCTGGTGGATTTCCAGTTCCAGGACCGCATCAGCCAGATATTGAGCCATGCGGCGCAGGGCATGGCGCAACTCGGCGTGCTGGCCGAGCGGCGCGAGGAGGAAACGCTCAGTCTCGAAGACTGGCTTGCCGGGATGGCGGAATCCTTCACCACGCACGAGGAATTCGCAAATTTGCAGGGCAAGGCGCGCGGCGCATCCGCCGAGCACGAAGTCACTTACTTCTAGGAGGTGTCAGATGGGCAAGAAAATCATGGTTATCGACGATTCGGCTTCGCTGCGCGAAGTGGTTTCGATCGCGCTGAAGGCCGCGGGCTACGACGTTACCGAGGCGGTGGACGGCCAGGACGCGCTCGCCAAGCTCGATGGCAACAAGGTCAACCTCGTGATTTGCGACGTGAACATGCCGGTGATGGATGGCATTACCTTCGTCAAGGAAATCAAGAAGCGCGCGGATTATCGCTTCGTGCCGGTGATGATGCTTACCACCGAGTCGCGCGAAAGCCGCAAGGAGGAAGGACAGCGTGCCGGGGCGAAGGCCTGGGTGGTCAAACCCTTCCGCCCGGAGCAGATTCTGCATGCCGTCAGCAAGCTGATGCCGGCCTGAACGCCGCGATCCGAGACAGACATGGCCAAACGCCCGGCTACCCCCGCTCGCAAGCGTACTGGCGCGGTAAGACGCGCACAGCAGCGCGTTGCCATGCAGGGCCCGATGACGATTTACGAGGCTGCCGAGCACAAGCAGATCCTGCTCGATGCGCTGGCGCGCGGCGCTGAGCTCGAGATCGATCTCTCGGGCGTGAGCGAAATCGACACCGCCGGCATTCAACTCCTGCTGCTCGCCAAGCGCGCGGCGGCGAAGGAAGACAAGTTCGTGCGGCTCACCGCGCATAGCGCGGCGTCGCTCGAAGCGATCGACTTGTACGACCTGGGCGGCTACTTCGGCGACCCGGTGGTCATTTCCTCGCGCGCACGCTGACAGTCCCCCTCTTCGGGAGCACCCAAGGCATGACCTCTCAACCCGTATATCAAACCTTCGTCGCCGAAAGCAGGGATCTGCTGCGCGAGATGGAGGCGGCGCTGCTGCGGCTCGAAAAAGCGCCCGGCGAAACCGAGCTGATCGATGCCGTGTTTCGCGCCGCGCACACGATCAAGGGGTCGGCCGGAGTCTACGAGCTCGACGCGATCGTCAGCCTGACCCACGTGATGGAAAGCGTGCTGGTCGACGTGCGCGCCGGAGACCTGGTGGTGAACGCCGATCTGATCGCGCTGCTCCTTTCCTGCGGCGACCATGTCTCCCTGCTGATCGACGGCCTCGCGACGGGCGACGCGACGCCCGACCCGATGCTGCTGGAGGCGGGAAACGTGCTGGCCGGCCAGCTCGGCGCCTATTTGGGATCGTCGCCGGTTCTCTATCCCGCGGTGGCAGCCGTGCCGGTGCACGAGGCGACCGCGGAGGCGCTCGCCGGTCCGACCGTCGCGAGCGAAACCTGGCATATCTCGCTGCGCTTCGGGCGCGACGTGATGCGCAACGGCATGGACCCGCTCGCCACGCTGCGATACCTCGGCACGCTGGGAAAGATCGAGTCGATCACCAGCCTGTTCGACGCGCTTCCCGACGCGGCGGATATGGACCCCGAGTCCTGCTATATGGGCTTCGAAATCGACTTCAGCAGCGAGGCCGACAAAAAGACCATCGAAGGGGCCTTCGAATTCCTGCGCGATGACTGCCGGATCCGCATCCTCGCGCCGCACAGCCGGATCGCCGATTACGTTGACCTGATCAACAGCCTGCCCGAGGACCGAATCCGCCTCGGTGACCTGCTCGTGGCGAGCGGCGCGCTCACCGACAAAGAACTCCAGGAGGGACTCAAGATGCAAAAGGAATCCAATTCCACCGGCGGCGAGGCGGCCGACGCGGAACAGCGCCGCATCGGCGAAATTCTCGTCGATCGGGGCGTGGTGACCAATGAACTGGTCGACGCGGCGCTCGACAAGCAGCGCGTCGTCAAGGAACGCCGGGCGACCGACGGCAGCTTCGTGCGCGTGCGCGCCGACAAGCTCGACGAACTCATCACCCTCGTGGGCGAACTGGTGATCGCAAGCGCCGGGGTGAACCTCGCCGCGCGGCGCGTCGCCGACAGCGACATGACCGAGGTGGCATCGACCCTGGAGCGCCTGGTGCAGGAGGTGCGCGACGGCGCGTTGCAACTGCGCATGGTGCCGATCGGCGAGACCTTCAGCCGCTTCGACCGCGTGGTACGCGACCTCGGACGCGAGCTCCACAAGGACGTCCAGCTCGTAATGAGCGGTACCGAGGCCGAACTCGACAAGTCGATGGTCGAGAAAATCAGCGATCCGCTGATGCACCTGGTGCG
>JAOUFA010000483.1 GCA_029858545.1 Betaproteobacteria bacterium | reverse complement strand
CCCTGCCCGTAAACACCGCCCAGGCCTCCTCGGCGGTGAAGCTCAGAACCGGCGCCATCAGCCGCAGCAGGCTCGCGGTGATGTGCCAGAGCGCGGTCTGCGCCGAACGGCGCGCGCTCGAATCCGCGCCGCAGGTGTAGAGCCGGTCCTTGAGAATGTCGAGGTAGAAACCTCCCAGGTCCTCGGAACAGAAGCCCTGCAGCTTCTGCGCCACCAGATGGAACTGGTAGGCCGAGTAATCGGCGGCCAGATCTTCCTGGAAGCGCGCGGTGAACGCGAGCATGTAGCGGTCGATCCCGGCCATCCCGGCGAGCGGCACGGCTTGGGTCGCGATATCGAAATCCGAAATGTTGGCGAGCAGGAAGCGCAGCGTGTTGCGGATGCGCCGGTAGCTCTCGACCACGCGCTTGAGAATCTCCGGAGAAATGGACAGCTCGCCCGAGTAGTCGGTCGAACCCACCCACAGACGCAGGATTTCCGCGCCGAGGGTATTCGAGATCTGCTGCGGAGCGACGGTGTTGCCGAGCGACTTGGACATCTTGCGTCCTTCGCCGTCGACGAAGAAGCCGTGGGTGAGCAGGCCCTTGTACGGCGGCACCCCGTTCAGCATGCACGACACGAGCAGCGACGAATGAAACCAGCCGCGGTGCTGGTCCGAACCTTCGAGATAGAGATCGGCGGGAAAACCGGTTTCGGCGCCGTGCGAGCCCCTGCCGGCCTCGCCCCCGGGCGGTCCGCCCATCACGGTCTGATGTGTCGAGCCCGAATCGAACCACACGTCGAGCGTGTCCTTCACCTTCTCGTACTGCGCGGCTTCATCGCCGAGCAGCTCGCGCGGATCGATACCCTGCCAGGCCTCGATCCCGCCCTGCTCGACGCGTTTGGCCACCGCCTCGAGCAGTTCGAGGGTGCGCGGATGCAGTGCGCCCGTTTCGCGGTGCACGAAGAAGGGCATCGGCACGCCCCACTGGCGCTGGCGCGACAGGGTCCAGTCGGGACGCTTGGCGATCATGCCGTGCAGCCTCGCCTGGCCCCAGGCCGGATAGAAACGGGTGTTCTCGATGCCGCGCAGCGCGGTGGCGCGCAGCGATTCCTTCGGCTTCACGCCGCGGTAGCCCGGCACCTCGTCCATGCCGGCGAACCACTGCGTGGTGGCGCGCAGGATCACCGGCGTCTTGTGGCGCCAGCAGTGCATGTAGCTGTGCTCCTCCAGCGTTTCGGAGAACAGCGCGCCCTTTTCCCTGAGCGTCGCGATGACCTGCGGATTGGCCTTCCAGATGTTCAGGCCGCCGAACAGAGGCAGCGATGCGACGTACCTGCCGTCGCCCATCACCGGCGCGATGATCTCGTCGTCCTTCATGCCGTAGCGGCGGCAGGATTCGAAGTCCTCGACGCCGTAGGCGGGGGCGCTGTGCACGACCCCGGTGCCGGCATCGAGCGTGACGTAGTCGCCGAGATAGACCGGCGCATCCCGGTCATAGAAGGGATGACGGAAACGGATCTTCTCCAGATCGGCGCCCCGGCAGCTGTGATCGAAGCCGCTCGCCGGATCGCGGCGGCGCAGCCCGAATCTCGCCAAACACGCCTCCTTCAGGTCGTCGGCGAGGATCAGCGCACCGCGTTCGGTCTCCACCAGCGAGTACAGGTGTTCGGGGTGCACGTTCAGCGCCTGATTGGCGGGGATCGTCCATGGCGTGGTGGTCCAGATCACCGCGTAGATCGGACCCGGCGGAAGTCGGTCGAGCGCGAACGCGCGGCGCAGCGCTTCCCGGTCGGCATCGTGCAGAGGAAAACCGATGTCGACCGCCGGGTCCTTGCGATCCTCGTACTCGACCTCGGCTTCGGCGAGCGCCGAGCCGCAATCGAAACACCAGTTGACCGGCTTCAGGCCGCGATAGACGTAGCCCTTCTCGATCAGCTTGCCAAGGGCGCGGATCTCGTCCGCCTCGTTGCCGTAGGCCATCGTGAGATAGGGCTGGTCCCAGTCCCCCAGCACGCCAAGACGGATGAAGTCCTTCTTCTGGCGCTCGATCTGCTCGGCCGCATAGGCGCGGCAGAGCTTCTGCGTCTCGGCGACGGGAAGGTTGCGGCCGTGCTTCTTTTCGATTTGCACCTCGATCGGCATGCCGTGGCAGTCCCAGCCCGGCACATAGGGCGCGTCGAACCCGGCGAGCGTCTTCGATTTGACGATCACGTCCTTGAGGATCTTGTTGATCGCATGGCCCAGGTGCAGGTCGCCGTTCGCGTAGGGCGGACCGTCGTGCAGCACGAAGCGCGGCCGCCCCTTCGCGATCGCGCGCAGGCGCTGGTAGACGCCCTTTTCCTGCCATTGCCCGACCCACTGCGGTTCGCGTTTGGCGAGATCGCCGCGCATCGGGAACGGCGTGTCCGGGAGGTTCAGCGTGTTCTTGTAGTCAGCCATGTTTCAGGATTTCAGAGTCTTCAAAGAGATCTCCCGCCTTCACCGGGAGTCGCAATATAACGCTTTGCCGCCTCCACATCGCGCCCGATCGCCTCGCGCAGCGCTTCGAGACCGGAGAATTTCGCCTCGTCGCGCAACTTGGCGAGAAACCGCACGCGAAGATGCCGTCCGTAGAGTTCGTCCGCGAAGTCGAGCAGATGCACTTCGAGCAGCGGCATCGCCACCTCGTTCACGGTCGGCCGCACCCCGAGGCTCGCCGCGCCGCGCAGCCAGCGATCGGGCTGCCCCGCATCGGCGCCGTGCACCTCGACCACGTACACCCCGGCGAGCGGCGCACGCCGCCGCAGCACGATGTTGGCGGTGGGAAAACCCAGCTCGCGTCCCAGCTTCCTGCCGTGCGCGACGCGGCCCGACACTTCATAGGGCCTGCCGAGCAGGCGCCCGGCGAGCGCG
>JAOUFA010000482.1 GCA_029858545.1 Betaproteobacteria bacterium | reverse complement strand
TGTCGGCGACCTCCAGCCGTACCGCGTCACCAAAGTGTCGATGCAAGAGCTCACCCTGGAGCGCGACGCGCAGGTTCTTGATCTCTTCTTCGTCGACGAAGAGGTTGGAATTCCGCGTTACGCGGAACTGGTAGCAGCCGCGAACTGTCATTCCAGAAAAGAGCTCGGCGACGTGCGCATGTAGGATCGACGACAAAAACACAAAAGAATACTCAGCCGCAGCAATCGCACCAGGCAGACGGATGACCCGCGGCAACGCGCGGGGCGCCTGAACGATCGCCGTGCCGGAGTTTCGGCCGAATGCATCGCGACCTTCCAGTTCAACGGCAAAATTGAGGCTCTTATTGAGAACCCGCGGAAAGGGGTGCGCCGGGTCCAGGCCTATGGGGGTGAGCACGGGTAGCAGTTCGCGAAGATAGTAGTCGCGAATCCAGCGCTGCTGTTCGACCGTCCATTGCTCGCGACGCGGAAAGACAATGCCTTCGCGCGCAAGGCTCGGGAGGATGGCAGCATTCAGAAGGCGGTACTGTTCGGCCACCAGAAGATGTGCCTCGTGGCTTACCGCTGCGAGCAACTCCTGGGGGCTGCGTCCGTCGCGACCGCGCGTCCGCACGTTCAATCGGACCTGCTCCTTCAATCCGGCAACGCGGATTTCGAAAAATTCGTCGAGATTGGACGAAACGATGGTCAGGAATCGCAGCCGCTCGAGTGGGGGTACCGCGTCATCCGCGGCCTGCGAAAGGACTCTGCGGTTGAACTCGAGCAGACCCAGTTCTCGGTTGAGCAGAACTGGAAATGCGACAGTCTTGTGGTTCACGGTCGTCCCAAGAGCGGGTGTCGATTTGGGCGCGAATGTTGACGGCCTGGATAGTGCGGCGACGCAGTGTCGCCCGCATGACGCACGACGCCACGGAGCGATTCCAGTCTAGCACGGCGGTCGATGGAAGTTTGCAGGTTCGGGTTGCGGATGATAGCGTCGCAAGCCATGACGCATAACGACGTGCTTGCAGCCGTTGACCTGGGGTCGAACAGTTTCCATCTGTTGGTTGGACGGGTGGTCGGCGGGCAGGTCTATCCGCTCGATTCGGTGCGTGAGGCGGTACTTCTCGGCGCGGGACTTACCCAGGACAAGCGCATCGATCGGGCGACGCAGATACGCGCGCTCGACGCACTGGGCCGTTTTGCCGAGCGCCTGCGCGGGTTTCCGCGCCAAGCAGTGCGCGCAGTAGGCACCAATGCGCTACGCGTCGCAAAGAATGCACCCCAGTTCCTGCGCGAAGCGCGCCAGACGCTTGGATTCCCGATCGAGGTGATCGCCGGTCGTGAAGAGGCGCGCCTCATCTACCTCGGGGTCGCCCACTCGATGGCGCCATCACCTCAACGCCGCCTGGTGGTCGATATTGGAGGCGGTTCGACCGAGCTGGTGGTTGGCACCGGGCTCGAACCCGAGTTGACCGAATCGCTCTATATGGGCTGCGTGAGCTACAGCCTGCGATTCTTTCCTCAAGGTCGGATCGACAAGGGGCGGATGAAGGCAGCCGAACTGGCTGCGCGGCAGGAACTCGCGGGCATTGCGCGCGCCTATCGCGGCGCCGGCTGGATGGAGGCGATCGCGTCCTCGGGTACGGCGCGTTCGATTGAGGGCATCCTGCGCGAGAGTGGTTATTCCCGGGACGGCGTTACGCGCGAGGGTCTCGATCGTTTGCGCGGGATGTTGATCAGGTTCGAAGCGGCAGATCCCGAGCGCATTGCGGGTTTGCGGGCGAATCGCGCGGCGGTGCTCCCCGGCGGGGTGGCGATCCTCGGTGCGGTGCTCGAGGAACTCCACGTTGAGGCGATGCAGGTTTCGGACGGGGGATTGCGTCACGGAGTGCTCTACGACCTGCTTGGTCGAGCGCGTCACCAGGACATGCGAGAAGGCACGATTGCCGAATTCGTGCGACGCTATCACGTCGAGGCGGCGCAGAGTGAGCGGGTGCGTGAATTGGCGCTGCGCCTGTACGACAGCCTTCCCGCCGGGGCGGCGCGTGGCGATAAGGGCGACCGCGAGGACGATCCGGATCGGATGCTGCTTTCCTGGGGGGCGCGTGTGGCAGAGATCGGTCTTTCAATCGCGCATGCCCAGTACCACAAGCACTCGGCTTACGTTTTGGCGAATGCTGACATGCCTGGATTTTCGCGCATGGAGCAGCAGCGTCTCGCGCGCTTGGTGCTCGCGCATCGCGGCAAACTCGGCAAGCTGCGCGACAGTGGCGCGGAGGACGAGGATTGGACGCTCGTCTTTGCGCTGCGCATCGCCACCGCGATCCTGCGCAGCCGCAACGATGTCCGGTTGCCGTTGCTGCGCGTGACGACGGATGCGCAGGGGTTCGCCCTGGAACTGGCGCAGAGCTGGCTCGATGAAAACCCGCTCACCACCGAGGCGCTTGCCGCGGAGGCCGAATACTGGAAGGCGATTGGTATGAAGCTCTCGGTGAGGGGCCTCTCCGACAGAAAGGTCGCGGTGCTTGGCCGGCACTGAGCGGATGGATCAGCAGGGGACAAGACCGATCATGGCCGGCCCCAGCGGGGCCATCTAGCGATTGCCGGCGGGATTTGCACGGCGATACGTGTTCGGGCTGCGACACAGCACAGGGTCGTCCCGATCACGAGCGGCCGCCTGTCATCGCCCTGTCATACAGGGCCCCTAGACTGGACGTGCGGGAAATTCGATTCAATCAATCACTGGCAAGGAGTGCATTTCATGTGGCGTTCACGAATCAGGAAATACTTCGGCTCAATCGCTGTCGCGGCGGGTCTTGCCGTGGCGATTCCCGCACATGCCGTGGACATTACCGGCGCGGGCGCGACGTTTCCATACCCGATTTATGCCAAATGG
>JAOUFA010000481.1 GCA_029858545.1 Betaproteobacteria bacterium | reverse complement strand
GGCACCGAACGGTAGGCTCTCAGTGCCATGAAAATCCTCCTACCACGCGTCGCTCCTCCCGCCGTGGCTTGCCCTGGTTCGGTGCGTGCCGCGGCGCGCTTCAGCGCGTCACGGCACTTCATCAGGGCTTTTTTATTTGCCGGCACCGCGCTCGTCGCGCTGCTGTTCATGCCGCTGCCGCTGCACGCGCTGGACATGGAATCCGGCCTGAAGCGCATGCTCGAGCGCGAAACCGCGCAACTGCCGGGCCGCGTCGCGATCGAAGTGGACGCGACACGGTTCGCCGGACGGCTCGCGCCGTGCGCGCGCGCCGTCGCCTACCTGCCCACCGGCGTACGCCCCTGGGGCCGCTTCGTCGCGGGCATGCGCTGCGTCGATGGCGCGTCCTGGAATGTGCTGGTCCCGGCCCAGGTGCACGTTTACGCGCGTGCACTGGTGACCGTGCGTGCGCTCGCCGCCGGCGAAATACCCGAGGCCAGCGACCTGCGATCCAGGGAAATCGATCTCACTCGCGAGCCCGCCGGCGCGCTCACCGACCTCGGCGACGGCGCCGGCCAGGTGCTCACGCGTGCGCTTGCCGCGGGCACGGTATTGCGCCGCGAGCACCTGCGCATGCCGAACGTGGTCGCGCAGGGCGAGCAGGTCAAAGTCGTCTACACCGGCAACGGGTTTTCAGTCTCGACCCTCGGGAGGGCGCTGCAGCCCGCCGTCGCCGGCGGATCGGTGCGGGTCCAGATCGAATCCGGCCGCATTCTGACCGGCGTCGCGCGAGAGGGGCGCCGGGTCGAAATCGGTCTATGAGGGGGTCTCGCGCAGGAATTCTGACTCAGTTTTGCACCCAGGCCGCCCTAAAGTTTGTAAGGTAGATGCCGATGATTGCATCAAGGGTCTGGAAAGGGTCGCCTTGGGGCGATCCTGAACGACCGCCGCAACCCGGAACGGATCGCCCGACGGGCGAGAAGATTCCCTGGAGAACGTCATGACAATCGGAGCAATTCCCGGAAAACCGGTTCTCGATCAAACACCTGGTACGAGACCGACGCCGTCCAAAGCGCACGAGGAGAACCCCACGAGCCCCGTAGTCACGGCCTCCTCGGTCAACCTGAGCGGGCTCTCGGCGCAGTTGCACGGCATCGAATCGCGCGTCGCCGACGGCGAGGGCTTCAACGTTGCGCGCGTCGAGGAGATCAAGTCGGCGATCCGCTCGGGCGCGTTTAAGGTGAATGCCGAGGCGGTCGCCGACGGGCTGATCAGGAGCGTCAAGGAATTGGTCGGCAAGTGATGGCGGCGACGCCCGGTGCGCGATCGCTCGAAGCCCGCCAGCGGGAAATCGAGCAGATTCTCGAGCTGCTCGAACGCGAGCAGCAGGAATTGCACGAACCCGATCCGGTACGGCTGCTCGCGCTCGCCGAGGAAAAGCGCGAGCGGCTCGCGCGCCTGCGCGACTCGACTCGGACACAGCCCGACGACGCCCCTCCGACGCTGCGCGCGCGCTTCGCGGACTTTGCGCGTCGCGCGAAGATCCTGAACTCGATCAACGGCAGCCTGCTCGATGCGCGGCGACGCGCGGCCGGTGCGCGCCTGGCGGCTTTGCGCGGCCCATCGGGTCAGCCGACCGTCTACGCGGCGGGCGGCACGCTCGTGGCCGAACCCTCCCGATCAGGCGGCACGCGGGCCTGAGACGGGGCGCGGCGCTTCGCGATAGGCGATAGGCGATAGGCGATAGGCTTTAGCGGCCGGCAAATTCGGTTGCGCGAGTCGCCGGGGCGTCGTCGTCGCGGGGCGGGGCTCGCGAAAGTCTTCCCCGATCGCCCGCCACACCCGCCTACCAGTCCTTCAGCGTCACCCTCAGCCGGGACACGGCCTGGCCGTGCAACTGGCACACGCGCGACTCGGTCACGCCGAGCACCGCGGCGATTTCCTTGAAGTTCAGTTCCTGCTCGTAGTACATCCCCATCAGCATCTTCTCGCGCTCGGGCAGTTTTTCCACCGCCGCGACCAGCGCCGCGCGAAATCGCGCATCGCCCAGACGCGCGAGCGGATCGGCGGCCTCGTCGGCGCAATTGCGCTCGAGAAAATCGCTGTCGTGGTTGCCGTCGTCGAAATCCTCGAACAGCAGCATCTGGTTGCCGCGTGCCTGGAACAGCAGCTCGCGATACTCCTCCAGGGAAATGCCGATTTCGTCGGCAATCTCGTTCTCGCCGGGCGCGCGGCCGAACTGCTGTTCGAGTGCGGAAATCGCCTTGTCGATCTGGCGCTGGCTCTTTCGCACGCCGCGCGGCACCCACGCGTTGCGCCGCAGTTCGTCGAGCATCGCCCCGCGGATGCGCTGCGCGGCATAGGTCTCGAACTTCGCGCCCTGCGTCTCCTCGAAGCGGCTGACCGCGTCCATCAGGCCGATCAGGCCGGCCTGCATCATGTCGCCGATGTCGACGCTCGGGGGCAGCTTGGTCATCAGGTGATGCGCGATACGCTTCACCAAGGGTGAGAACTTCTCGACGTAATGCTGCCGGTCGAGGGTTCCGGTGGCGGTGTACATGATTCGGCTCCCAGTGTCGTCAGGCTTGAAGCGCCGGCAGCTCGATGAGCCGCCAGGCGCCGATTTCGGATGCCAGCTGCCGCAGCACGCGCGCGGCCGGTGCCTCGGGTGCGCGGACCACCAGCGCTCCGTCGCGCGACGTGGCGTTCTTCCAGCGCGGATCGCGCGGCACGATCGCGCCGTGCACGATGTGCGCGCCGAGAAAGCGCCCGGCGACTCCGGCCATATGCTCGAGCACGCGGCGTCCCTCGATCGCGTCGGGGGTATCGGCGAGCAGCACGCGGTAGTGCGTGAGACCGCGCGCGCGCACCAGTTGCTTGATGTGCGTATAGGCGCCGGTCA
>JAOUFA010000479.1 GCA_029858545.1 Betaproteobacteria bacterium | reverse complement strand
GCAGGCTTCGCTCGCCCCCCGCTTGCGCGGCGGCCGGCGGTCCCGCCGCAAAGGCGGTTTTGAATTTTCCGGTGAGCCGCAGTGCGAGCGCATAGCTCCTGCCGCTCGGATGGAAGCTCTTCATCGATTCGTCTCCCGCCTTGGTCGCCACGGCCGAGTCGACGAGCATCGAATTCTTCGAGCTCGTGACGAGTTCGGTCGCCTTGAGACCCTCGACGGGCTTGACCTCGAACCCTCCGCCGAACGCATAGAGCAGGTTCTCGATCTGACTGGTGACGACGTCGTCGCGGTTCATCGCGGTGCGGTTCAGCGTGAGCACCGTCGGCGTATAGCGCTGCCCGGCGCCCGAGGCGAATACCGCGTCGGAAAGAATCTGCTCGGGCTTCATCTCGACGCCCCAGGCCTTGAACAGCGTCGGCAGCGTCGAACTGCTCGCAATCGGCGGCATGCCGGGATACGACGGACCACGCTGATCGAAGAAGGCGTACGGATCGACGAAGGCGATCAGCTTGCCGCCGCGCAGCACGAACTGGTCGAGCGCGTACTCGGTCTGCGGCGTAATGTCGTGCGGGTGGATCACCAGCAGCACATCGATATCCTTGTCGATGGCGGCGGCGTCCAGGGACACTTCCTTCACCTCGAATTCACGCCGCAGCTCGCCCGCGAGGACCCACGGCTCGCTCGGCTGGCGCGTCCTCGGATTGAATCGCTCGCCGGTCACCGGAAGCCCCGCCATCAGGCCGATCTTCGGGCGCTCCGCGAAGCCGACGCGCGCAATCGCACGCGCGAGGTCGTACTCGAGGAGCCGCTCGCGTTGCGCGGAAATGGCCGGGATCGCCTGTTTGCGGTCGAGCTGCGTGACCACCAGGCCGAGGTAGAACGACTCGCCGGAGTAGAGCTGCTGCGGCGCGATGCCGTCGATCTGCGCCGCGTCCTCCGCCTCTGAATCCGGGCGGGGATCGTACTTCTCGATGAGAAGATTGGCACCGGCCACCGCCTTGAATTCGCGCAGCGTATCCTCGACGCGGCTCGCGAATCCGCGCAGCGGCACCGGCACCGCCTCGCCCTGCGAGGCGTAGAGCTTCACACGCACCGGCGCGCGCAAGCCCCGCAGGACCTTCTTAGTGCCCTCCGAGAGGGTGTAGAGCTTGCCGTCGGTGAGATCGGCGCGCAGCGCCGCCCGCGACAGCAGGTAATTGAACGCCACGAGCGCCAGGAACAACGCGGCGAGGCCCACCGCGGAATAGATCAGCGCCTCGTATTTTTTCAGATTCATCGCCTCACCCCGCCCTGTGACCGCGGATGATCACCCCGGTCGCGAAAAGCGCGAAACCGATCACCGATAGGAAGAAGAACAGATCGCGCGTGTCGATCACCCCGCGCAGGAAGCCGTCGAAGTGGGTCATCACCGACAGCGCCGCGACCGTATCGACCAGCGCGGGGCTTGCCCAGCGCGCGATCAAATCGGTCACCGGATTGAATCCGGCGAGAATCAGGAACAGGCAGATCACCACCGCGACGATGAAGGCAACGACCTGGTTGCGCGTCATCGCGGAAGTCATGCAGGTGACGGCCAGGAAGGCGCCGGCGAGGAACAGGCTGCCGAGGTAGCCCGCGAAGATCTGCCCATTGTCGGGATCACCGAGCAGGTTGACCGTGATCACCAGCGGGAAGGTCAGCGCCAGGGCGATCGCCAGAAATACCCAGGACGCCAGAAACTTGGCGACAATGGCCTGCCAGGTTGCAACCGGCAGGGTGAGCAGCAACTCGAGGGTTCCCGAGCGACGCTCCTCCGACCACAGGCGCATCCCGACGGCCGGCACCAGCACGAGGTACAGCCAGGGATGCCAGCTGAAGAAGGACGCGAGACCCGCCTCGCCGCGCTCGAAGAAACTCCCCGCGGTAAAGGTGAAGAATCCCGCCAACAGCAGGAACATGACCAGGAACACATAGGCGACCGGCGAGACGAAGTAGCCGGAGAGCTCGCGCCGCGCGATCGCGCGGATGATCTTCGCCGCATTCATGACCGTGCCTCCGTGCCGGTCGCGGCCCGCTTCATCGTATCGGGCAGCGTAATGCGCCGAAACACCTCGTCGAGATGGCCTTCCTCGGTGCGCAGCGCCTCGAGTTGCCAGCCTTCGCGAATCGCGATCTCCACCACCGCGCGCGCGAGTTCACCCGCGGCGCGCTTCTGCCCGGGAAACACGCGCAAAGCGCCTTCGCTTTCCTCGACGCGGCCGAGCGCGGCAAGCTTGCCGGCCATCGCCTGGGGTGAGGCCCCCTGCGCGCGCAGCGTGACCGCGCCGGCGATATCGGACATCGCGCGCAGCTCCGCGGGCCTGCCGTTGGCGACGATGCGGCCGCGATCGATAATGATCGCGCGCGTGCACGCGGCATCGACTTCCTCGAGGATATGCGTCGAGAAGATGATCGCCTTGGTCCTGCCAAGTTCGCGGATGAGGTTCCTCACCTCGTGCTTCTGATTCGGATCCAGACCATCGGTCGGCTCGTCGAGGATCAGCACCTCGGGATCATGGATCAGCGCCTGCGCGAGGCAGGTGCGGTGGCGGTAACCCTTGGAGAGCGTCTCGATCGTCTGCTCCAGCACCGCGTCGAGAAAACACAGATCGATGACTCGCCGCAGCGCCTTGCCGCGCGCTTCTCCGTCCAGGCCGCGCAGTTCGGCAACGAAGTCGAGAAAGCCGCGCACCGTCATGTCCGGGTACGCGGCGGCGTTCTCGGGCAGATAGCCGATCAGGCGCTTGGCTTCGAGCGGTGATTCGCCGATGTCATGGCCACCGATCGCCGCCGAGCCCGAAGTCGGCGGCATGAAACCGGTGATCATGCGCATGGTGGTTGATTTCCCGGCGCCGTTCGGGCCGAGGAAT
>JAOUFA010000480.1 GCA_029858545.1 Betaproteobacteria bacterium | reverse complement strand
GCGCTTCCGGAACTCGAGCCGCGGCTTTTCTCGTTCAATAATCCGATGGGGGCCTGTCCGCGCTGTGACGGTCTGGGCGCGGTGGAATACTTTGACGCAAAGCGGGTGGTCGCGCACCCCAATCTCAGCCTTGCAAGCGGCGCGATACGCGGCTGGGATCGGCGCAATCACTTCTATTTTTCGATGCTGACATCGCTCGCCCGCCACTACGGTTTCGATATCGAGCAACCCTGGGAGATTCTCGATGACGCGGTGCAGGACGTCGTGCTGCACGGCGCCCACGGCGTAGCGATCGCGTTTCAGTATCCGTCGGCACGCGGCCGCACGACCACCCGGGAGCATGCTTTCGAGGGTGTGATTCCAAGCCTCGAGCGCCGTTGGCGCGAGACCGAATCGGGAGTCGTGCGCGAGGAACTCGCCAAACTGCGCAACACCATGGCCTGCTCGGAATGCGGCGGCTCGCGCCTGCGGCGCGAGGCGCGCCACGTACGCCTCGCGGACAGGGCGATCTACGAGATTTCTTCATGGCCTCTCAAGCAAGCGCTCGCATTCTTCCGCGCCCTTTCGCTGCCGGGCGCGCGCGCGCAGGTCGCCGAGCGCGTGGTGCGCGAAATCGCGAGTCGCATCGAATTCCTGGTAAATGTGGGGCTCGATTACCTGTCGCTCGACCGCTCGGCCGAGACGCTCTCGGGCGGCGAGGCGCAGCGTATTCGGCTCGCGTCGCAAATCGGCTCGGGCCTGACCGGCGTGATGTACGTGCTCGACGAACCCTCGATCGGCCTGCACCAGCGCGACAATTCGCGCCTCATCGACACGCTCAAACGCCTGCGCGATCTGGGCAATTCGGTGCTGGTGGTCGAGCACGACGAGGAGGCGATCCGCGCAGCGGACTATGTCGTCGACATGGGGCCCGGTGCGGGAGAAAAAGGCGGCCAGATCATCGCCCACGGCACACCCGAGGAGATCATCGGTAACGAGCGCTCGCTCACGGGACGTTATCTTTGCGGCGCGCTACGCATCGAACAGCCCAGCCGGCGCAACCGCCCGAGCGCCAAGCAAATGCTGCGTGTTCGAGGCGCGCGCGGGAACAATCTCAAGAATGTGGACTTCAATTTGCCGCTCGGACTGTTCGTCTGCGTCACCGGCGTCTCGGGTTCCGGCAAATCGACGCTCGTCAACGACACATTGTACGCGGCCACGGCACGGCATCTTTATGGCAGCGCGCGCGAACCCGCGGCCCACGATGCAATCGAGGGTCTCGACTGCATCGACAAGGTCGTGAACGTTGATCAAAGCCCGATCGGCCGCACTCCGCGCTCGAATCCGGCCACCTACACCGGGCTGTTTGCGCCGATTCGCGAGTTGTTCGCGGGCCTGCCCGAGGCGCGCGGGCGCGGCTACGACGCGGGACGCTTCTCCTTCAATGTAAAGGGCGGTCGCTGCGAGGCCTGTCAGGGAGACGGGGTCATCAAGGTCGAGATGCACTTTCTACCCGACGTCTATGTGCCTTGCGACGTATGCCACGGCCGGCGCTACAACCGCGAGACCCTCGATATCCGCTATCGGGGAAAGACCATCGACGAAGTGCTCTGCATGACCGTCGGCGAGGCCGCGGAATTCTTCTCCGCGGTCCCGGCGCTCAAGCGCAAGCTGCAGACGCTCATCGAAGTGGGGTTGGGTTACGCACGCCTCGGGCAGTCGGCGACCACGCTCTCGGGCGGCGAAGCGCAACGCGTCAAACTCGCGCTTGAACTCTCCAAGCGGGAAACCGGGCGTACGCTCTATATCCTGGATGAACCGACAACGGGATTGCACTTCCACGACATCGGCATGCTTCTGAATGTCCTGCATCGCCTGCGCGATTCAGGCAATACGGTGGTGGTCATCGAGCACAACCTCGACGTGATCCGGACCGCCGACTGGGTCATCGATCTCGGACCCGAGGGCGGCGCGGGCGGCGGCCAACTCGTGGCCGAAGGCACGCCTGCGGAGATTGCGGCAAGCGACGCGAGCCACACCGGTCAATACCTGCGCAGAGTGCTCGAATCAGCGCCGCGCAATCGCGCGGCAGCCTGAACCCCGCGCAAGTCCGGTCGCCTACAGGAATTAGGACGCTCCACCTACTCATGATCCGGCACCCGGCCTGTTCCTTGTGCGTGCGGCTACGTGCCGCGACCTTCGTCGCGTCAATTGCTCTCTCATTCCCGCTCCTTGCGCAGGCACCAGATTGCCGGGTCGGTGAGGCACAACTCCCGGAATCGGAGATCGTCACCCTCAGGGCGGTGGGGGACATCGTGCTGGGCAGCGACTGGCCGAGAGCACATTACCCGAAGGGATTCGAGGAGACGGTACGCACGAGGCTTACGCAGGTCCTCGGCAAGGCGGACGTCAAGTTCGGCAATTTCGAGGGGGTGCTGAGCACGCACGATGTGTCCACCAAGAAGCTGCGGCCCGGTGCGGTCTACGCGTTTCGCATGCCACCGCGGTTCGCGCCGCTGTTACGGGAGGCCGGATTCGATGTCATGAATATTGCGAACAACCACACTTTCGATTTTGGACAGGCGGGTTACGACGATACCGTCGCCAACCTATCGGGCGCGGGATTGCTGCTGGTCGGCGAAAAGGACCGCCTGACGATACAGCGGGTCAAGGATGTGACACTTGCGTGGATCGGATTCAGTTACCTCAACGCGCAAAATGACATGCACGATTGGAAAGCCCTCGCAAATCTGGTCGAGCGCGGGCGGCGCTCCGCGGATCTGGTTATCGTCTCGGTGCACGCGGGCGCCGAAGGCAGTGAAGCGCTGCGCGTTACCGCGGGGGAAGAGATCTTCCTCGGCGAACACCGCGGCAATGTACTCGCTTTTGCGCGGCGCGCGGTGGACCTG
>JAOUFA010000072.1 GCA_029858545.1 Betaproteobacteria bacterium | reverse complement strand
AATGAGATGAAGAAGCGCAGCGCTGACCGGACCATGGGCGAGAGCGCCACCAAACGATCCGCGCGACGCGGCAAGCCGTTTCGTGTCGAAGAAGCGACGATCGCCGAACTGCACGCGGCGATCAAGTCTGGCAGGATTACCGTGGTTGAAATCGTCGAACAATACATCGCGCGGGTACGTGCCTATAACGGTGTCGCCAGCATGCTGGTCACAGCGGACGGCGAGCCGATTGCCGCGCTGCCCGGCGCGGTGCGCGCGGGCTCTGCGCTGCGCTTTCCGAGCCGCACGTTGCGCGCCGACGCGGTGCTGCCCGATCTCGACAAGTACAAGGGACCGCCGCTCGAATTCGGCCGGATGGAGATGACCGCGTCGGACCCGTCGGTACCGCAGCAATTCGGCATGATCGCCGGCATTCCGAGGGCCGGCCAGTTGAATGCGCTCGCGACGCTCAATATCCGCGGCGAGCGCTCGGTCACCTGCCGGGGCGAATTCGACCGGCATCCCTCGCTGGGGCCGCTGCCCGCCGGCGCGCCGCCCGCCTGCGAGATGTTCCGCCGCCAACCCGACGCGCTGGAGCGCGCTGCCGAACTCGATGCCCGGTACGGCCGCAACCCCGATCTGCAAAAGATGCCGATGTACGGCGTGGTGTTCTCGTTCAAGGATCCGTTCGACACGAAGGACATGCGCTCGACCGGCGGCGGCGACGCCCGCTACGACATCGATTTCCCGGCGCGCGACCATGTGCTGGTCGAGCAGTTGCGCAAGAAAGGCGCGATCATCTTCGCCAAGGCGGTGAGCACCGAATACAACGGCCGCGCGGGCGACCCGGGCGGCCGCCACAAACCGGACAAGGTCCTTCCCTCGACGCTCGGTTATCAGCGCAGCAGCTGGAGCGGCAATCCGGCCAATCCCTACGACACGACGCGCGCCGCCTCGCTCGGCTCCAGTTCAGGCTCGGGCGTATCGGTGAGCGCCAATCTGGTGATGGCCAGCCTCGGCGAGGAAACGCGCGCTTCATGCCGGGGTCCGGCCAACCACAATGCGGTGGCACTGATTCTGCCGCACAAGGCGATGATCGGCTTCGACGGTGGCGCGATCGGCGCCGACATCTATTGCGATCGCACCGGAATTCTCGCGCGCAGCCTGGCCGATTGCGCCAGAGTGCTCGACGCATTGAAAGATCCCGCCAACGGCTACTACGATCCGCGCGATCCGTACACGACCGTGCCACGCTCCTCGGTACTCGCGACGCCCTATGCCAGCCACGTGCGCGTGGCGGTGCGCAAGGCCGCGCTCAAAGGGATACGCCTCGGCGTGATCCGCGAGTCGATGGTCTATCCGAAGGGATCCCGGACCGAGCAGCCGATTGTTCTCGCCGCGGCGGCGGAGATCAAGAACGTCCTCGGTGGGCAGCTCGGTGCGACGCTGGTCGAATCGGGCGACCCGCTATGGACGCCCGACCCCGAAATCGAGCCGATGAGCGTCGATTTCCGCCGTGCGCTGACGCGCCTCGTACCGGTGTTCATGCCCGAACTCCTGTTTCGCCTGGCAAGCGATGGCACGCCGCTATTCCGGGAATTCGCGGCGGCGATCGAGCCGACCGAATTCCTGCCCGGCAAGGTCTTCGGCAGCGGCCGGATGAAGCCGATCGACTATCTGGTGGAACTGGCCGAGGGGCGCATCGCGCCGCCGGCCAATTTCGATATCGCCACCATCCAGCAGCAGCAACTGGCGAATACCTTCCGCTTCCATATCAGCCAGTATCTGTCGCGCCGCGCCGCCGACTGGCACGCGGCGGGACTGCGCGAAACGCTGGACGGCTGGGAGGCGCTCAATGCGCGCTCGAAATTCTGGGGCGACGATCAGCGCGCCGCGTTCAGGAACTGGCAGGAGACCGTCGATCCGCGCAACCGCCTCGATGGCCGCCAGGGCGTCAACGAGCGCATCATGCTGCGCGAATTGCTGCGCCGCGTCGACATGATGGTGATCCTCGAGAACAGGCTCGACGCGCTGGTCCGCCTGCACACGCCCTGGCCGCCAGGACTCATCGGCGGCGCGCATCAGTACGACATTGCCCACAATCTGCGCCCCGAGAGCCTGTACGGGCCGAACGCGGGTCTGACCGAGATACTGGTGCCGGCCGGTTACGTCACCACCGTCTTCGACCCGGTGCTCACGCTCAACGCCGAGGGCACGAAATACGTCTCGCGACCTTCGGACCAGCCTACCCCGCTTGCCGCGCCGGGCCTGCCCTACTCGCTGGTATTTCGCGCCGAGCCGGGCCGGGAGGACCAGCTATTGCAGATCGCCTCGAGCTACGAGGCGGCCTCGCATCGGCGCGTGCCGCCGCCCGATTTCGGCCCGCTCCCGGACTGAGTTCGCCGACCGTGAGTGGCCGTTCTCGCGTCGCGCCCGCCGCAGGCGCGCCGGCTTCAGACGCTCCGCGCGCGCCGCGCTACTCGCGGTCCCACTGCCGTTCCATCGGCTGCTTTGCCGCACGCATCGCATCCATGTAGAACTTGAGCATCGCGGTTCCGTCGAGCCCTTCCTTGTCGAGCCCCTCGGCCCATTCCTTGGCGATATTGGGCAGCGAATGCGCCCATTTGGTTCGGTCTGCGCGCGACAAATCGAAGACCTTTCCGCCCGCCTTCGTATACGCCGCGACACTCGAAGCACCGAGATCGTTCGACAGCTTGGCGAGAAGATCGCGATAGGCGACCGCCACCTCCTTCAGCACGGTCTGCACCTCCGGCGGCAACCGCTTCCAGGTGTCCGCGTTCACCGTCACCACCTTGGTGTTCACGGATCCGATGTCGGCGCGCATCATGTAAGGCGCCACCTCGGCGAGCTTGAAGGTCGCCGCGGCTTCCGGCCACAGCATGCAGCCGTCGACCACACCGGTCTGAATCATGTTGTAGTAGTTGTTCAGGCTGCCTGCCACGCCGACCGCACCGGCCGGAGCCAGATAGCGCAGGTTGAAGCCGGCGCTGGCGATCTTCATCCCCTTGAAATCCTGGATCGCTTTCGCCTCGGCCTTGGTAAACATCTGGTAGCTGTCCAGGACCGCCTGCGCGGACAGGAACACCTGATTGTAGGACGCGAAGGTCTTCTTGATCCCCGGAAATTTCTCCGCCATCGCATCGACGGTGCGCGCCACCAGCAGCGGGTCGGTGGTGGTGAACGGCGTGGCATAGGCGACCGACATGACCTTCATCTTGTCGCCGTAAATTGCGGTGGTGACAATGCCGATGTCGCCCAGCCCCTTCTGCAATCCTTCGAGCACGCCCTGGGGCTTGACGATCTGCCCGCCCCAGGCCTGGTTCCAGCGGATCTTGTACTTATTGTCCTTGGCGAGCCGTTTGTCGACTTCGGGGATGTAGAACTCGATGAACTCCTTGATCCAAAGCGCGCGCGGCGGGTAGCCGTCGATGGCCGTGAGATTGATAGTCTGTTGCGCGCCGGTCTGCGCGGACAGCGCGAACAGCACGGTACCGGCAAGCAGCGAGAGCACCCGATTCGATGCATGGGTGGAAGTCCGGCGGTTCGTCATCTTCTCCTCCTGTGGGTTCATATGGTTCTTTTTTGTCGCAAAGCGGATTTGAGTGTAATGCGCGGCCGCAGGCGCCGCAATCGCCGGGCGTGTTGCGCCGCCGCATCGCAGAGCCTGGGGCCTGGGGTCGCGCGCGGAACGCGCCCCTGTCATGCTAGGATGCCCCGCGCAAACCCAGGTCAATCGTGGCGGCCCCCCTCACTGCGCTGGAACAGGCAAAAAACCAATACGGCGACGGATGCGCCGCATGCAAGCGCGAACTGCTCGAATCTCTCGAGCGCGTGCTGCTCCCCAGCGCCGCGGCAGTCGTCCGCCTGCACGAGGTCCTGTGCTTCCTGCGCGCCTATCCCGACGATGCCGCGCTGCTTACACTGGTCGAGCGAATGCTCGCGGGGTTTCATCGACGCGCCGACCTGCGCCGCCAACGCGCGGCGCTTGCCGACACCGGCATCGCCGGAACGCTCATCCACTACCGTTTCTTCTGGCCCACCGCGCAGTGGCTGGCGAGCCGTTGGCCCGACCGCCTGAAACTTGACCGCAGCGACCCGGAGCCGGTGGAAAGAATTCGCGCCGCGCTGGGTCTGCTGGTGACCCCGGGCGAGGCGACATGGCTGAAGGAGAGCCGCATACCGACCTATGCGGCGCTCGACCGTCTGCGCGCAGCGGGCGAAACCGACGCGCTATTCCTCGTGCGTCAAGTCCAAGCGATGCCGGGTAATTCGATGACCCGCGAGACATTCGCCGACGCGATCGACGCAGCGTATGTCCTCGAGCCCGGTCCCGATACGCCCACGCGCACGCTCGCCCGCTACCGCGCCGCGCCGCTCGCGTTCCGGACGGCGGCGCTGCGCCGCGCGCGACCCGCTCTGCGCACGGAGATCGCGCGTGCGCCGCGCGCGGTGCACGACCTGCCACGCCGTGAAGGGCGACGCCTGATCGACCTCGCGCGCGGCGTGATGGTGACGCGATCGCGCGACCTCGACGGTTTCGCGTACGGAGACGAGCGCGACGTGCGTATCGTCGACGACGAAAACGGCGCGGGCTTCATGGTGAACGGCGTCGTGCCCGAGCGCCGCGCACTGATCCCCGCCCTGTACGGATACCTGACGCTGCAAAACGGAATTCCCATCGGTTACGGCCAACTCGATCTGGTCGGCGGCTCCGCGGCGATCGCATTCAATACGTTTTCGACCTTCCGGGGTGCCGAGGCCGCCTGGAACTTCGCGCGCCTGCTGGCGATGTCGCATTGGCTGTTCGGCACGAATTCCTTCAGTCTCGAACCCTACCAACTCGGGCACCAGAACCCGGAGGGAATCGCCTCGGGCGCCTGGTGGTTCTACTACAAGCTCGGATTCCGGCCGCGCGCGGGCGCCGCGCGGCGCATCCTGCGCGAGGAACTCGCGCGCAGCCGGGCGAACCCCGCTCACCGCTCCGCGCCGGGGACGCTGCGCAAGCTCGCGGCGTGGCCGATGTTCTACCACTTCGACCCGTCGCGCCCCGCCCCAACGCCGCCGCTCGCCGCGATCGGCGCCGGTGTCGCGCGGGCCATTACGCGGCGCTCGGCTCGCAGTCGCGCACAGGGTATGCGGGAGTGCCATCGCGAGGCGATGGCGATCACCGGCCTGCGCACGCTGAACGGATTCAGCGCCGACGAACGTCGCGCATGGCTGTGCTGGGCGCCGCTCGTGGTCGCGCTGGAGGCTGCCGCGGACTGGAGCACCGCGGAAAAACGCTCACTCGTTGAAGTGATCCGCGCGAAGGGAGCACGCCGCGAGAGCGATTTCGTCGCGCGCTTCACCGCGCACGGCAAACTTGCAAGGGCACTGGGCCGGGACTGGGACTAGGTCCCCGCCCTGGCACGTTTCATCGCCGGCGTTGCCCGCATCGCCAGGCCGTTGCCGTCGCACACCCGAGCCATCCCGGTATCGAAGGCCTTCGCCGATGTGGCCCGCGCGCGAAGAGAACGACGAATTTGCGGCCGCTTCAGCCGTGTCGCGGCGCCGGACCGGGACCGCCGGATACGGCCTTGCCGCGCCGCGACCGGTGCTCCGGCATCAACCCCCAGTAAAGCAGCGGCATCGCGAACAGCGAAAGCACCGTCGAAAAACCAATGCCCCATACGATCGATGCGGCCATCGGCCCCCAGATGAGCGAGTGCCCGCCGAGCCCGACCGCGAGCGAGAACAGTCCCGCGATGGTCGTGGTGCTCGTAATGATGATCGGTACCACGCGCCGGCGCGCCGCGTAAACCGCCGAATGCAGCACGCTCATGCGTGCGCGGCGACGCGCATTGGCGGCGTCGATCAGCACGATGGCGGAGTTCACCGCGATACCGGTGAGCGCGATGACACCATACATCGTGTAGAGCGAGAGTGGATTGCCCGAGGCGAGCAGTCCGAAAACCACGCCGGTAAAGGCAAGCGGTACTGTGGCGAGGATCATCACCGGCTGCCAGTAGCTGCGAAATTGCGCCGCGAGGATGAGATAAATAAGCCCCACGCCGAGCAGGAACAACACCGGCATCGCGTCCAGACTCTCCTGGATATCGTCCATCTCGCCCGAGAAATCGAGCGAACTCGACGGATAACGGGCCTTCACTTTCTCCCAGGCATCGCGGATCGCCTTGTTGGCGGCCACGGTGTCGATGCGCTTGCGGTCGAGGTCGGCCTCCACCGTGATCGCGCGGCGCAGGTTGTAGTGCTTGATCACGCCCTTGCCGGTCCCGGTTTCGGCGCGCACCAACGAGCCGAGAGTCGTCGCACCTTTCCCCGCGAGCAACGCGACCGGATCGTCGAGCAGACGCGCCACGTCCCCCGAGGCACGCGGCCGGGCGCGTACCCGCACCTGGACCTTTTCGCCCTGGTCGCGCATTTGCGTGACGATCTCGCCGTCCACGTGGAGCCGCAACAGTCGCGCGACGAGCCCCGGGCCGAGGCCACTCGCCCGGATCGCCTCGGGATCGAGCCGCAGGCGCAATTCGGGTCGCCCCGGCACATCATCGTCGGTGACGTCCTTCGCACCCGGGATCGCGCGCACGATCTCGAGCACCGCGCTGGCGGCAGCGCGCAATTCCAGGGGATCGTCGTTTCTCACGCGCACACGGATCGGCCGCGCCACCGGCGGCCCCCCGGCGAGCACGAGAAAGCTGACCTTTCCGGGCCCCGGCAGCGATTCGATGTCCTTGCGCATCGACTCGATGATCTCGGTGACCTCGCGCCCGCCGTCGCGGCGCGCCTCGAGCGACACCACCAGCTGGCCGTAGGCATCGCCGTACAGCGGTTCGGTATCGGTGAACTTGATTCCCGCGAGCGCGGTGAGCGCGCGCGCCTCACCGGGTTGCAGCCGGGCGCGCACCGCGCGTTCCAGCTGCTCGACGCGCGCGAGCGTCGAGTCGATCGGTGCGCTCGCGCGCATGTCGATATTGACGTAGAACAGACGGATCGGATCGAAGGCGAAGAACTCCATGCGCACCCATCCGCCCCCGACCGATGCGAGCGCCGCGACAATCGTCAGCACGATGAGCGCCGAGAAAACCTTGGGCCAGCGCATCACCGTGAGCAGCGCGCGCGAGTAGCGCAAGCGCAGCAGGTGCGTAAAGCGGTGGCGCATGTGTTGCAGTCGCGACGGCCGCGCGAGGTCGATCTTCAGCGCAACGACGTGCGTCGGCAACATCCAGAACGCCTCGACGAGGCTGATCGCGAGCGTGAGCGTGACCACAAACGGGATCACGAACATGAACTTCCCGACGAGTCCGGGCAAGAGCATCAACGGCAGGAAGGCGGCGATGGTCGTCAGGACCGACGACGTGATCGGAGCCGCCGTTTCGCGCAACGCGTCGAGCGCCGCGGCGAGTACCTGCTGGCCACGCTGCACGCGATAGTAGATCGCCTCGACGACCACCACCGCGTCGTCCACCAGCATGCCAAGCACGATCACCACCCCCAACAGCACCGAGATATTGAGCGTGGAGCCCACGGCGTTGAGCACCGCGAATCCGCCGGCCAGAGAAAACGGGATGCCGGCTGCGACCAGCACCGATATCCGCGTACCGAGGAATGCCCAGCAGACCACGAGCACCAGCACAAGGCCGAGCAGAGCATTGGATTCCATGATCGCGATCGCCCGGCGCGTCGGAATGGTCTGATCGTCGGTCAGCGCGAGTTTCAGACCGAGCGGGACGAGCAGCACGTTCTTGTCGGCGACATAGCCGCGAATCGTCCCGACCAGATCGAGCGTGTTGGTGTAGGGCTTCTTGGTGACCGACAGCAGCACGGCCGGTCGGCCCTGCGACGAGGCGAGATGGCGCGGCGTGTCGCGCGCGCGCTCCACGCGCGCCACCTCGTCGAGCGGGATGCGGGCTCCCGTGCGCGGCACCGCGAGCGTCAATTTGGCGAGGTAATCCGGGTTCGGGTCCTGGCCGATAACGCGCACCAGCCAGGAGTCGTCTCCGGCGCGCGCCTTGCCGGCAAAGGTGTCACGGAACCAACCGCCCACGGCATCGGCCAGATCGGCGGCGGTGAGGCCGCGCGCGACGAGCCGCCGGGGATCGAACTCGACGCGCAGCTCCGCATCGTGCAGACCGAACGCGAACACTTGATCGACGCCCGCGAGGCGCTCGAGGTCGGTGCGCACCTCCCGCGATACGCGCCGCAGCGATTCGTCGTCCGCGATCCCCGCGACCATGACCTGCGCGGTGGGAAAGCCGTTCGAGCTGGTGATCTCGAATACGCGCGGATCCTCGCGCACCTCGGGCGGCAGCTCGGATTGCGCCTTGTTCTGGATCTCGCGCCGCAAATCGTTCACGCGCTTGTCGAATACTCGCTCCGAGAGGTCGCGAAACCGTACCAGGATCGAGGACACGTTCTCGCGGCTGGAGGAGAGCACGAAACGCACGTCGGTGACATTCTTGACCGCGTCCTCAAGCGGTTGGGTCACGCGCTTCTCCACGTCCTCGGCCGAGGCGCCGGGCAAGCTGGTGACGATGCTCACCCAGTTGAAATTGATCTCCGGGTCCTGCTCGCGCGGCATCAGCAGGTACGAGAGCGCACCCATCACCAGCACTACCGCGAACAGAATATTCGCGAGCGGGTGATTCTTGAGCAGCAGCTCGATGAACTTCATCGCAGGCGCTGCCCGTCCTTCAGCGCGAGCTGTCCGGTGACAACGACACGCGCCCCGGGCGGCAGATCGGCACGCGCCGGACGCCCCTCCTGCGCCTCGGGCAGGACGTGAAAACGGGCCACGCCGGCATCCTCCAAGAATACGCCGAGGCGGCCCGCACGCCGCACCACCAGTTCGGGCGCGATATGCGGCTCGGAATCGCGCCACACGACGCGCCCCGATTCTCCCGTCGCCGCCGCGGGACCGGCAAAGCGCAGCCGCGCATCCATCACGCGCGTCTGCGGGTCGATGTCGGGCGATATGCGCGCCAGCGCGAGCTGCCGCGCGCCGCCCGGCCCAAGGAAGCGCAACTTCGCGGCGTGCTTCAGCGAAGCGGCGTCCTTGGCCTGCACCTGCGCGACGACCTCGATCCGGGAGACGTCGACCAGCACCGCGAGCGGCGCGCCCGGCGCGGCGAGCTCCCCCACCTGCCCGAGCCGCTCGCGCACGATTGCCGCAAACGGCGCGCGCACCACGCATTTGCCGACGGCGCGCGCGCTGGTGGCAAGCTGGACATCCGCCTGCGCGACCTCCGCGCGCAGCACCTCGGTCTCGGTCCGGCGCGCCGCCAGCGCCTCCTCCGAGACGAATCCCTGCGCGCGCAAATCGCGCGCGCGGTCAAGCTGCTGCCCGGCAAGCGCCCACCGCGCGCGCGCGGCGGCAAGCGCCGCCTGCGCGCGCTCGTGCGCGAGCTCATGATCGCGACAGTCGAGGCGCGCCACCAGCGCCCCTTTCGCCACGCGCTGCCCCACTTCGACCGGCAACTCCTCGATGCGGCCGGCGATTTCCGCGGCGATACGCGACGCGTTGAGCGACACCACTTGCGCGGAGGCGTCGCGCTCGGGATAGACGGCGACTTCGGCGAGCGGCTTCGCGCTCCAGACCGGCAGATCCTGGGCCACGGCCATCGCCATTCCGAGCAGCGACGTGACAAGGAGAACCGGCAAAGCGCGCATGGAGAGCATCCGTGAGGCCGCCAAAGACTATACGGCCCGGCAATCCTAGCAGACGCCCGCAGCACCGGGAGCGTCGATTCCCGGACCGCCCATTCCGGCGCCGCGTGGGCGCAGTTGCGTACACCCCGGGCGGGTCGCGCGGGCGCTGCCGAGGGCCAATCAGCTCGCCGTCTGCCGGTCGATGCACACCTGCCCGTCGACGATCTCGACCCGGTAGGTGCGCAGCGGCAGCATGCACGGCGGTGCCGTGACGCGGCCGGTGGGGACATGGAACGCACCGTTGTGAAAATTGCATTCGACGATCTCGCCGTCGATCTCCCCTTCGGAGAGCGATCCCGGCCCATGGGTGCACGCGTCGTCGGTCACGTAGAACTTGCCGGCGAGATTGAAGACCGCGAGGGTCAAATCGTCGCGTTCGATTTTGAGCGCGCCCCCTTCGGGCACTTCGCTCGTGGCGCAAAGCGAGATCAATGAACGGGTAGAAGTGGTCGACATCGGTTGGAGAGCGGTTCGGTGAAGGTGGAAGATCGTGTCACGGCGTTCCGGTGCACTGGCGTCGCGTTGACACCAGTTTACCCCGGTGCTACCGTGGTCGTTCCAATAAGGAACGATGTTCCGTATAAGAGAATTAACCAGGGAATCCCCCGAACCCCGGCGGTCCCGCCGCGCGATGCGCCGTAACCGCCGCTCATTTTAGCAAGGACCCGCATGAAGGCCGAACAAAACGAACTCCTCACCCGCACCGGTCCGGGAACGCCGATGGGCGAACTATTCCGCCGCTACTGGATTCCGGCGCTGCTCGCGAGCGAACTGCCCGGACCCGACTGCGCGCCAGTGCGCGTGAAACTGCTCTCCGAACGCCTGATCGCGTTCTGCGACACGCAGGGGCGACTGGGCCTGATCGACGAATTCTGCGCGCATCGCGGCGTGTCGCTCTGGTTCGGACGCAACGAGGAGTCGGGTCTGCGTTGCCCGTATCACGGCTGGAAGTACGACGTCACCGGGCAATGCGTCGAGGTCCCCTCCGAGCCCGAAGCAAGCGGCTTTTGCAGAAAGATCAAGCTCGCGTCCTACCCGCTCGTGCGGCAAGGCGAAGTCCTGTGGACCTACATGGGCCCGCCCGAGCAGCAGCCGCCGCTGCCCGAATGGGAATTCGCCACGGTGCCCGCCGCGCAGAGCTTCACCTCGAAGCGACTGCAGGAGTGCAACTACCTCCAGGCGATGGAGGGCGGCATCGATTCGAGCCACGTGTCCTTCCTGCACGGCTTCAACATCAACAGCGACCCCCTGTTCAAGGGAGCGAAGGGCAACCAGTACAACATGAACGACTGGAAGCCGGTCTTCGAGGTGGTCGAGAGCACCGGCGGCCTGCACATCGGCGCGCGGCGCAATGCCGAGAACGGCCGTTATTACTGGCGCATCACGCCGTGGGTGATGCCGACCTTCACGATGGTGCCGCCGCGCGCCGACCATCCGATGCACGGCCACTTCTGGATCCCGATCGACGACGAGAACTGCTGGGCATGGAGCTACGACTACCATCCCGTGCGCGCGCTCACCGAAAAGGAACGCCATGCGATGGAGGACGGCAAGGGAGTGCACGTCAAGTACGCGCCGGGAAGCTTCCGTCCGCTCGCCAACAAGGACAACGACTACCTGATGGACCGCGCCGCGCAGAAGGAAAAGCGCAGCTACAGCGGCATCGAGGGCATCGCGATGCAGGATGCCTCGCTGCAGGAAAGCATGGGCCCGATCCAGGACCGCACCCGGGAAAACCTGGTTTCGACCGACAACGGCATCATCATGGCGCGCCACCGGCTCATGAAAGCGGCCAAGGAGCTGAAGGACAAGGGCATCCTGCCGCCCGGGCGCGATCCGGCCGAGCAGCGCGTGCGCTCGGTTGCGCTGATCCTGCCGCCCGAGACACCGTTCAGCGAGGGTGCGAAGGAAGCGCTGAAGGCGAACGCCGGCGTGCCGCAGACCTCGGTCTGAGACGCGCGCCCCGCTCGCCCCGGTGACGGCCGCCGCCCCGCTTCGACGCCTCGCAGCGTAAGCCAGGAAAGGGGATTCCGCGTGGCGCATCCCGATCCGCATCCGAGCCGCTTCCTGCTTGCCGGCGTGATGGGCTGGCCGGTGATGCACTCGCGCTCGCCGATGCTGCACAATTTCTGGTTCAGACAGCTGGGCCTCGCCGGCAGCTACGTTCCGCTCGCGATCAGGCCCGAGGGCCTCGCCGCGGCGCTGCGCGCGCTGCATCCGCTCGGATTCGCGGGCTGCAACCTGACCATCCCGCACAAGCAGCAGGCGATCGCCCTCGTCGACGAGGTCGACCCCCAGGCGCGAAGCATCGGTGCGATCAGCTGCGTCATCGTGCGCCCCGACGGGTCGCTCGCCGGCAGCAACAACGACTGCTACGGGTTCGTCCATAACCTGCGCCAGGAACAA
>JAOUFA010000477.1 GCA_029858545.1 Betaproteobacteria bacterium | reverse complement strand
TCTTCCGCGAGCGCTTCGCGCATGCAGAGATTGATGTGCCGGCTCCAGGCGAGGCCTTCGGCCGCGGGCAGCTCGTAGCCGAAGCTGTCGAGCCAGCCGCCGACCAGCTGGTGATCGATGCCGTTGCGGTCCATCCAGGCGCGCCGGTCGGCCAGGTCGGAGAGCTTGGGCGAGATCGGCCGGGTCGGCTCGCCGCCCGGAAATTGCAGGCGCACGCCCTGCGCGTCGCGCAGCAGCTTGACGCCCGGGAACTGCGCCGCGCCGCCCGCGAATCGCTCGTACAGGCTGGCGGGGAGATAGTGCGCGTGAACGTCGATGATCATGATGGGCTCTTTGCGGGTGAAGGTTCACGGTCCCGGTGCGCGACGATGCGCTGCCAGATCGCGAGCGGCGTCATCGGCAGTTCGTCGATCGATGCGCCCAGCGGTGCGAGCGCATCGTTGATCGCGCAGGCGATCGCCGCCGGCGCACCGAGATAGCCGGCCTCGCCCGAGCCTTTCTGCCCGAAACTGGTGTGCGGCGATGGCGTGCAGTGATCGACGATGTCGACCGGCGGAACTTCCATGCTGCTCGGAATCAGGTAGTCCATGAAGGTCTGGCTGGCGAGCTGGCCGTTGTCGGTGAAGGCGAATTTCTCGTACAGCGCCGCGCCGATGCCGTGCGCGATGCCGCCGTAGGTCATGCCGTGCACGATGTCGGGATTGATCATCACGCCGCAGTCGTGCCCGCAGGCGTAGCGCGTCAGGCGGGGCTGCGCGGTGAGCGGGTCGATTTCGACCAGCACGACGTGCGCCTCGAAGGAAAAGCAGGGATACATCTGCACGCGACCGTCGGCGCTCGGCAGCGTCCCGCCGGTGGGGACTTCCATGACGAACAGGGTCTGCAATCCGGGTTCCATACCCGGCGGCAGTTTGTGGAATTTGCGATGCGCGATTTCGACGAGCTCGCCCCAGGGGAGGCGGCGCGCGGGGTCGGCGCGCACGAGCACATCGCCGTCGCGGTAATCGAGGTCCGGCTCGGGCACGCCGAGGTTGTGCGCGGCGATCGCCATCAGCGCCGCCTTCAGTTTCCTGGCCGCACCCGCCGCGGCACCGCCCAGCATGATCGCCATGCGGCTGCCCACCGGACTGTTCGAGGGTAGTGCGCCGAGCGAATCGGCGCGCACCACGCGGATAGTTGCCGGTTCGCGCTCGAGCACCTCGCCCAGCACGGTCGCCACCAGCGTCTCGTGGCCCTGTCCCGAGCTCGAGGTGTTCATCACCCCGGTGATCGCGCCCGACAGATCGACCCGCAGCAGGCAGGACTCCATCCAGGTGGTGGTTTCGTTCTTGGGATTGAAGAGCGGCTCGAAGGACGAATTGCCGCCCGAGGGCTCCAGGCAGGTGGCGAAGCCGATGCCCGCAAGCCTGCCGGAGCGCCGCGCGGCATCGCGCGCGGCGACGAGCGCGGGGTAGTCGACCGCGGCGAGCGCCTTGTCGAACACGGCATGGTAGTCGCCGCTGTCGTAGGTCGTGCCGCTCGGGATGAGATAGGGGAACTGGTCCTTGCGGATGAAATTCCTGCGGCGCAATTCGATGCGGTCCATGCCGAGCTGTCGCGCGACCCGGTCGAGCGCCGATTCGAGCGCGTAGTTGGTCGGCGACTGTCCGAATCCGCGCACCGCCTCCTGCGCGGTCTTGTGGGTCATCACCGAGATCGGTTCGTACTCGACCGCCTCGATCCGGTAGGGACCGACGATCGAGCCGACCGGCTTGCCGAGCTGCAGCGGCGAGCGCCCGGCGTAGGCGCCGACATCGTCGAGCGCGCGGATCTTGAGTGCGCGCAGCGTCCCGTCCGAGTCGAACGCGACCTGCATGTCGAAGATGCGATCGGGCCCGTGCATGTCGCCGCCGCGCATGTTCTCGAGCCGGTCTTCGATCAGGCGCACCGGCACGCCGAGCTTTCTCGCGAGGTAGCCGACCAGCACCGTATGCTTGATGCCGCGTTTGACGCCGAAACTGCCGCCGACGTCGATATCGAAATGAACCCGCACCGCGTTGCCCGGCAGGCGCAGCGCGCGCGCGGTCTGGTCCGGGTACTTCGGCATCTGGATCGATGCCCAGACATCGAGCAGCTGTTGCGCCGGATCCCACTGCGCGAGCACGCCGAAGGTTTCGATCGGCACGGTCGCGCTGCGCCCCCAGCGCGCGCGAAACTCGAGCCGGTGCTCGGCGCGCGCGAAGTTTTCCTCGACCGGCCCCCAGACGAAGCGCCTGCGGTAGAGGACATTGCTGCCGTGCTCCGGGTGCACCAGCGCCGCGCCGGGTTCGATGGCCTTCTCCGGGTCGAGAATGTAGGCGGTGGGTTCGTAGTCGACTTCGATGCGCTCGACCGCGTCCTCGGCGACGTGGCGCGAGTCGGCGACCACCGCCGCGACCCATTCTCCCGCGTATCGCACGACGTCCCGCGCGAGCGGGTAGCGCTTCACGAGCGGCGTGTCGACCCCGACGAGCAGCGGATCGGTCGCGGCGCATAGTTCGTCGCCGGTGAGTACGTAGCACACGCCCGGCAGCGCGAGCGCCTTGGCGGTGCGGATCGCCTTGATGCGCGCGCTCGCGTGCGGACTGGTGAGCAGCGCCACATGTTTCGTTCCGGGCAGCGCAAGGTCGGCGACGAAGCGTCCGCGACCGGTGACGAAGCGCGGGTCCTCCTTGGTGCGGCGTTTCCTGCCGATGTAGCGAAAGCTCATGCCTGGCTGTCCTTGCCCTTGCGCGCGGCGAGTTCGATCGCCTCGACGATCTGCCGGTAGCCGGTGCAGCGGCACAGGTTTCCCGAGATCGCCTCGCGGATCTGCGCCTCGCTGGGCGAGGGATTCGATTCGAGCAGCGCATGCGCTGCGACGATCATGCCCGGTGT
>JAOUFA010000478.1 GCA_029858545.1 Betaproteobacteria bacterium | reverse complement strand
GTGACCAATCCGCGCGCGTCGCGCAGCGCCTGCGCAAGCAGGCCGACGCGAAACATCTGCGGTGTTTGCGCGAGCCATAGCTGCGAGCGATCCTCGGTAGTCGCGACGCGTTGCGCACCGCCTTCGTCCTTCGTGGCGCGCTTCACGGTATCGGCGATTGGCAAGGCGAGCAGTCCGCCGATCCGATCCTCGGAGCACTCGGCGATCAGGCGCTCGAGATCTGCCTTCGGCAGACAGGGGCGGGCAGCGTCGTGAACCAGGATCCAGTCATCGGGATCGACCGCCGCCATCGCGGCCACCAGGCCGTTGTAGACCGATTCACGCCGGCTTGCGCCGCCGCAGTACAGGGGTTCGACCTTGCCGGCGAAAGCGTTCCAGTCGCATCCGGCGAAGTGTTGGTCGTCGGGAGCCAGTACGACGAAGACCGTTTCCACGGGCGCCATGCATACCGACCTCACTGCGTGCCAAAGCATCGGGCGGCCGGCAAGCGGGCGATACTGTTTGGGGCGTTCGCCCGCCATGCGCGTGCCGCTGCCTGCGGCGGGAATCAGAGCGAAGAAGGCCAATGGAATTCTGTGAGAAAGTCGAACGCGTATAATTGCACGCTGCGTAGGAACCGACAACCCGCCCAGAGTTGCCCCGAGAAACGCGGCGGGTCGCGGTTCGGCGCCTTCCCATTAATGCACCGAGATTCGCTTCCACCGCCGACGTCGCGCCGCCGCTATTCGCAACTCGCTGGCTCGGCTGATTCGCTCGCCATCGCGCGCCTTGCGCAGGACGCGGCCGACGCACGCCCCGGCAACGCGCGCACTCTCTCGGTCATCACTTCGGGTGCGCTCGACGCACAACGCCTGGTTCAGGAGATCGGCTGGTTCGCGCCGTCGCTGCGCGTGTGCCTGCTGCCGGACTGGGAAACGCTTCCCTACGACCCTTTCTCCCCGCACCATGATCTGGTTTCGGAACGGCTTGCTACGCTGTATCGAATCCAGATCGGCGATTTCGATGTCGCCGTCGCGCCGGTGCAGACCGCGCTAATGCGCGTTTGCCCGCCGTCCTATCTCGCCTCGTACACCTTTATTCTGGATGCCGGCAAGCAGTTCAACCTCGAGGCGCTACGCGCCCAGCTTCTTACCGCGGGCTACCAGCATGTGACTCAGGTCGTCGCCCCGGGCGAGTATTGCGTGCGCGGCGGAATTGTCGACCTGTTCCCCATGGGCAGCGCGCTACCCTACCGGCTCGACTTCGATGCGGATGTCGTCGATTCGATCAAGTGCTTCGATGTCGATACACAGCGCACGCTTTACCCAGTGAAGGAGATCCGCCTTCTTCCCGCGCGCGAATTTCCGATGGACGAACACGCGCGCACGCGATTTCGCGGGCGCTGGCGCGAGATATTCGAAGGTGATCCGTCGAGGAAGCGCGTATATCGCGATGTATCCAACGGTATTCCCGCCGCGGGTATCGAGTACTACCTGCCACTATTCTTCGATTCGGTGGCGAGCCTTTTCGATTACCTGCCACGGGATAGCACACTTGTACTGCATCACGATATCGCGGGTGCGGTGGAGCAGTTCTGGCGTGATATCGATTCGCGCTATCGGTTGCTCTCCGGCGATCCCGATCGACCGCTCCTGCCGCCCGCGCAATTGTTCGTGCCGGCCGAGGAATTCTACCTGCGCGCGCGCGAGCATGCGCGCATCGATTTGCTTGAACCGGACTCCTCGCGCGGAGAGGGGGATGCGCCGCAAGCGCCGGTTGTCGCCGAGGGCTTGCCGGCCCTTGCAGTGGACCGGCGTGCGACCGATCCGCTCGCCGCGCTCAAGCGTTACATAGAGAGTTCCGGTCTGAAGGTGGCGATTGCCGCGGAATCGCCGGGGCGACGCGAAACGATATCGGCCTATCTCGCCGAATATGGTCTTCATCCCGCGCCCTGCGCCGACTTCAGCGCACTGAGCCAAAGTGCTGCGCGGCTGCTGCTCGGCGTGGCGCCGCTCTCGTCGGGTTTCGCGCTGCCGACAGAGGGGTGGTGCGTTGTCACCGAGGCTGAGTTGTACGCAGGCGTGGTGCGGCGCCGCGCGCGGCCGGGCGAAAAACGCAGTTCGGTCGAAGGAATGCTACGCGACCTTTCGGAACTCAAGGTCGGCGATCCGGTCGTACATGCGCAGCACGGAGTTGGCCGTTATCAGGGACTGGTCGATCTCGATCTTGGCGACGGAGTCAACGAGTTCCTGTTGCTCCAGTACGAAGGTGGCGACAAACTCTATGTTCCGGTTTCCCAACTGGCGGTCATTTCGCGCTACTCGGGTGCGCAGGCCGAGGCCGCGCCGCTGCACCGGCTGGGCAGCGGTCAATGGGACAAGGCGAAAGCAAGGGCCGCCGTTCAGGTACGCGATACCGCGGCCGACCTGCTCGCTCTGTACGCACGGCGCGCCGCGCGCGAGGGCCACGCGTTCGGGATCACGCAGCACGATCTGGAGGCGTTCGCTGAGGGTTTCGGGTTCGAGGAGACGCCCGATCAGGCGGCGACCATTCAGGCGGTGATCCAGGATATGACTTCGGGAAAACCGATGGATCGGTTGGTTTGCGGCGATGTTGGTTTCGGCAAGACCGAGGTCGCGCTGCGCGCAGCCTTTGTTGCAGTCGCCGGCGGGAAACAGGCTGCGGTGCTATGCCCGACCACGCTGCTCGTCGAGCAACACTTCCAGACGTTCTCCGACCGATTTGCCGCGGCCGCTGCCACGCAACCGGTGCGCATCGCGGAGTTATCGCGGTTCAGGACTGCCAAACAGGCATCTGAAGTGCTTGCCCGGCTCGCGGCAGGCGAGATCGACATCGTGATCGGTACCCACAAATTGTTCGGCAAGGAAGTGAAATTCGCCCGCTTGGGGCTGGTGA
>JAOUFA010000071.1 GCA_029858545.1 Betaproteobacteria bacterium | reverse complement strand
GCGGGCCTCACCCCGCAGGATCAGCCCAACAACACGGTCACGAACAACGGCGGCTTCGGCATCGCGTGCCTGATCAATTCCTCGGCGGACGGGCGTCTGGGAGGCCTGAACGGAGCTAGCGGCGCGAAGTCCTTCGGAGCAAGCTGCGTCGATTCGCTGGACGTCGCGAACTCCTTCTGATCGCGTACCGGGCGCTCCCGTGCCCGGCCGGCTGCGGCCGGCCGGGCAGATCGGCGATCGACCGGGGCGCGGTGACGACATGCTGGTGTTGGCGCAGCTACCACGGATAAGCGAAGAAGACGGTCAGCTCACTGCCCTCGTTACCGGTCGCCAGGTCGGCGCGATACACCGCTCCCGAGGCGGCGACCAGACGCAGCCCGGCGCCATAGGTGTAGCGGGACTCACGCCACAGCTGACCGGCCGTTTCGGACACGCTGCCGGCCTCGGCAAACAAAGCCACCTGCAGGCCGGTGCGCACGTCCTTCCAGAAGAAGTAATTGAAGGGCTTGACCTCGTCTTTGAAGTTCAAACGGTACTCCACGCCAAAGAAAGCACTATGCCCGCCTTGGAAGCGGCCCTGCGGGTAGGAACGCAGCCGATCCTTGCCGCCCAGCGAAGCCGCCGTGCCGTTGGCGCGCTGATTGATGATGACATCCACCAGTTTCTGTTCAGAGGCCAGACACGCGGTATCCGTGGCGCCGCAGTTGAGTCCGAGTTCGCCGCGAATTGCCGTGGGATCGGTATTGCCTCTTCTCGTCACATGGGCGTCGGACTGGTAGTAATTGAAGACCAGGGTATCGGTGTCGAACAGCGGCAGGTACAACGAACCGCTATAACTCAGCACGTAGAAGTCCGGATCAATGGACTTCCTCGCAGGCTGATTCTGGTAATCCATGCCGAAGCGCAGCCCGGTGCGCGGATCCAGATAATCGTCGGTCAGATCGAGCGCGACACCCAGGCGGGTACTGGACTCCTTGCCGCGATAAGGCTCGGCCAGTTTGGTGATCAAATTGCCGTTGTGGTCGCGAATCGCGTCGATCTTGTATTCGTTGTCGGTGTGGTTTAAATGGAAATTGAGGCGCCGATCATAGAAGGTGAGATTCAAATTGGCCGTTTGTTCCAGGGCCAGCGAGATATCCAGCAGGCTGAAGCCGTCCTTGCCCGATCCCTCCATGCCGCGCGTGTCGTACTGGTTGACCTGCGCCTTGTTGATATCCTGGTAATACAGGCGAAGGTACAGACGACGGTCGATGAGCGGCACCTCGTCGGCCTGCAGAATATAGCCCCCGGCATCGCCGGCAACATACATGGCGAGGAAGTCGGTAGTGGTCTGGAAGATATTCGAGAAATTGCCCATCAGAAAGACTCCCTCGCCGATGCCGGGGTAGCTGTAGGGCAGCGGGACCACCAGATGCGCAGGTGAGGCCGGGAACTGGTCCTTGCGCCGTTCCGACAGGTTGAACTCGGCATTGGCGTCGACGCAACCAATAGTCAACCAGAGTGCGCAACCCCAGAAGAGAAACCGTCGCAATGCCGGGCGCGGTTTGAAAGCGCGTGTCAGCCGGGATGAAACTGCCGAGCCGTGAATGTCCTGGATGTGCATGGGCCGCCTCTTGCGTACAACCGTTGTCGGCCATGCGCGCGGCGCGAAGGCCATCGCGCGAACGGCCTCTTGGCATATATTGTGCCGCTTTGGCGCGTTTCGGCAACCTCGGCAAGCGCGACGCCTGCGAAAGACAGTGCGCCGCTCGATCGGGCAGGCGAAATGGCTTGCCGCGGCGTTTTCTTGGCGCGGCGCGCTGACCTCCGCCGCATACGCCGATAGCGGGACTTCGTGAAGCGCTCCTAATTTCCTGCGACGGCGTGGCCGAGTCCGGCTTCGACCAGCCGCGGCGGCATCGCCAGTTCGGGCCACTCGCGGCAGCTGCGCATGAACTCGTCGGAGACGAGGATCGCCAGCGCACGCGTCTCGCCCGTCGCGGCGGTGGGCATCGCCGCGTACAGTCCGGCAAGCGCCGCGGCGCCGTGTTCGCGCCAACCGCCTTGCTCATCGACCGACACCGTCGCGCTGTGCAGGCGGAAACTCGCCAGCCGCGATTCGCGCCGCAAGTAACCGCGCCCCGCCTTGTCGACGCTGCGCAGGCCCCGTTCGAGACAGGCCAGCACGTCGGCGAGCGCCTCGCGGGTTTGCGATTCGGGCACGAGCCAGTAAAACAGGCGCGTGTCGCGGAAGAACGCCTGCAGCAGCGGGATGCCACGGTGCAGCAAAGGGGTGGACACGCACAGGTGCGATTCGCCGAACTGCTTCTTGAGGTCGCCGATGAGGCGCAGGCGGCCGTTCGGCGACCGTGCACATACATCGGCCTGGACCAGGAATACGCGGCAGGCGTTGCCGGGTTCGAGCATGGTCGAAAAGAGCGGGTGACCGCTGCGCCGGAAGTTCAGCATCGTGCCGTAGGCTTTCGCGACCGTGAAGTAAGCGAGACTGAACGCGAAGGGCAGCGTGAGATCGACGAATACGGTCGAGAAGTTCAATACCAGGTAGGAGACCGCGAGAAAGCTCGCCTGCACCACGGTGAACAACAGGTTGACCAGCCGCGTGTCGACGTTGTAGACGAAGGCCACCGCGAGAAGCGCAAGCGACAGCATCGTGACCAGGATTGAAACGAGCGGCGGCAGCGTGGTGAGCGAGTCGCCGTTCTTCAGGTTGTCGATCGCGACCGCGAGGATGTCGAGGCCGGAGTGATTGCGCGACACCGGTGTGGCCTTGAAATCGAACATCGCCGGAGCACTCGAACCGACGACGACGATCTTGCCGGCGAATTCGTCCGTCGGGCGCTTCCTGGCCGACTGTTTCAAGTCGAAGTAGAGATCGTGAAACGAAACGCGCCGGTACGAGTGCTTCAGGCTGCGCCAGTTGATCAGCACGTCCTCGCGCTCGGGAAGCGCGATCCCCAATCCGGCGACCACCGCCGCGGACAGCGAGTTGATGCGCCAGCTGTACTCGACGCCATAGACCGCGTAGCGCCGCAGGATGCCGTCATCGTCGGTGACGAGATTGTTGGACCCGACCCGTGGTTCGCGGATCGCATCGAAGAAATACGGCACCACCGCGGGGAGCGTTGCCTCGCCGGGTGCGTCCGGATCGAGGCGGGTCGCCCCGGGTATCTCGTCGAGCTGCAGTTCCTTCTGGCTCTCGGCCGCGTCGCCCGTGTAGAAGATCGGGAAATAGACGTTGGAATGGCGCGCCGCGACCTCGCGCAGCGCGAGATCGGATGCGGCGTTGAAGACGTCGGCGTAGGCGAAGGTGATGTTGAAGACGATCGCGCGGGGTTTTTGCGCCTCGAGTGCCTCGATCGTTTCGCCGATGATCTGTCGCGGCCAGGGCCAGCGGCCGTATTTGCCCGCCATCGCCGCGAGCGCCGGCTCGTCGATGTCGAGAATCACGATGTGGGGGTCGGCCGGCGGCGCGCGCAACCGGTACTTCATGATCAGATCGTAGGCCTTGTTCTGCATGCCGTGGCCGAGCGTGCTCTGCAGCACGAAGGCTGCCGCCGCGGCGAGCAGCACGGCGAGCGCCAGATAGAAGTGGCGGCCCAGGCGGCTGGCCGCCGAAGACAGCGGGACAAGGAAGAATCGAAGCGTCTGCTGTATGGCGTCGGTCGGTGACATGCGCGGATCCCGATGGAAGATGCGGCGCGGATCATAGCGCTGTTTGGCGCCGTTCTGAAGATTTCGGCGATCCGCGAAGCAGACCGGGGGTAGGGTCAGTCCTTGCGCCGCGCCCGCACCGTGCCGATCGCCTTCGCGACCAGCTCGCCATCCGCGTTTCTCGCCTCGCCTTCGACGAAGATCATGCTGCGGCCGTTCTTCAGCACACGCGCTTCCGCGAGCAGGTGCGTGCCGCCGCCCGCGGCGGTGAACGAGGTGCTCATGTCGATGGTCATCACGCCGGCCGCATCGGGATGCAGCGTGCGCGCCGCGGTGCACAGCGCCACGTCGAGCAGCGACATGATGACTCCGCCGTGCACGCTGCCGAAGCTGTTGACCAGATGCGGCGCGACCGGCAGCGACAATCGCGCCGATCCCTCGCCGAGCGCGTCGGTGACGATGCCCAGGTGCGAGACGAAGGGGATGCGCTGCTGGTAGTCGCGCACGAAGGCGACGTCGATAACCGGGTGCTTGGCGGTGGTCACGGAGTGTCGTTCCCGCGAAAGAAGCAGAAATGCAAAACCATCGCGCCTGGGCAATGCGGACGTCGCGACGGACCCGGCGCCTTCGTTAGATGACCGTCGCCCCACCGTCGACCGCGATCGCCTGACCGGTGATGTGGCGCGAGGCATCCGAGGCGAGCAGCACGGCAAGGCCCTTCAGGTCCTCGTCGCCGCCGAGGCGCTTGGTCGGCGTCCAGTCGCGGATCAACTCGCCGGTGGTCTCGAGCGTTCCCTTGGTCATCTTCGAGGGGAAGAAGCCCGGGCAGATGGCGTTCACGGTGATGCCGTGCGCGCCCCACTCGGCCGCGAGCGCGCGGGTGAAGTTCACCATCGCGCCCTTGGTCGCGTTGTAGGCGATGGTGCGCACGATGCGTGTGTCCTGCCCCATCAGGCCTGCGATCGACGCGACGTTGACGATGCGTCCGTACTTCGCCGGGATCATCGCGTGCTTGGCGACGTATTGCGTGAGCACGAACGGGCCGGTGAGGTTGACGTTGACCAGTTTGTCCCAGGCCTCGAGCGGGTGGTCTTCGGCCGGTGCGCCCCAGGTGGTGCCGGCGTTGTTCACCAGGACATCGACCTTGCCGTAGCGCGCGAGGATCGCCTCGGCCACCGGCACGATCGTCTCGCGCTTGCCGATGTCGCAGGCCCATGCACTCGCCTCGATGCCTTGCTTCGCGAGATGCGCGACGGCTTCGTCGAGTTCATTTTTCTTGCGCGCGGTGAGCGCGACGCGCGCGCCCATTTCGCCCAGCGCCTCGGCGATTTGCAGTCCCAGGCCGCGCGAGCCGCCGGTGACGATCGCCACACGGCCGCCGAGATCGAACAGTTGTTTGACGCTCATCAGACATCCCTTCTTTTCATGACCGGAGACGGATCCCCCAAGCGGGGGATTCTAGGCAAGCCCGGCAAAACCTCCAAACGATTGCCGTGTTTTTCCGGGGTTCGGATTGCCCCGCGTGCTGCGATCGCGGCCGAAGCCCGGTTCGCGAACGAGAACCGCGATCATCCCGGGCGGCAGGTTGCCGAGCGCGCGTGGCGGGGCGCGCAAGGCCGTAGGCTAGAATGCGCGTCGGCCACGGGACTTCTCCGGGAAGGAGTATGCAGATGGAATCCAAAACGCCCGGCGACCGCTTGAAGGGCTGGCTCGACAAAATTCCGCTCGCGCCGCTGGTCGTGCTCGCGCTGCTGCTCGGACTTGCGCCGTTTGCGCCCGAACCGCACGTCTGGGAAAAGCTGAAGATGCTTGCCGGCGGGACGCTGGCGCGCCCGATCGACATCTTCGATCTGATCCTGCACGGTACGCCCTTCCTGCTGCTCGCGGCGAAGCTCTGGAGCGTTGCACGGCGTTGAGCCGAAAATCAGGTCTTGAGTTGCAGCGCCTTGTACTCCAGAAACTCCTCCAACCCGTACGTTCCCGCCTCGCGACCGTGGCCGGACTGCTTGAACCCGCCGAAGGGCGCGTTCATGTTGAACGCCCCGCCGTTGATGTCGATCTGTCCCGCGCGGATGCGCCGCGCGACGCGCTGCGCGCGCGCCTCGTCCTTCGACCACACCGCGCCGGCGAGGCCATAGGGCGAGTCGTTGGCGATGCGCACCGCATCGTCTTCGTCCTGGTAGGCAATGATCGCGAGCACCGGACCGAAGATTTCCTCCTGCGCGATGCTCATCGAATTCTTCACCTTGCCGAAGACGGTCGGCTTGACGTAGTAACCGCCCGCGGGAACGCCCTCGGGCGAGTCGGCGCCGCCGGCGAGGAGTTCCGCGCCTTCCTCGACACCCTTCCTGATATAGCCGCGCACGCGTTCGAGTTGCGCGGCCGAGGTGAGTGGTCCGAGCCGGGTCGTTTCGGCGAGCGGATCGCCGACGGTGAATCCCTTGGCCACCTCGGCGGCGATCGCCGCCGCCTCGGCGTACTTCGCCGCGGGCACCAGCATGCGCGTGAGCGCGGTGCAGGTCTGCCCCGAATTGAGGTAGCAGCCGTTCACCGTGCTCTTCACGGCGGCGGCGAGATCGGCGTCGTCGAGGATGACCGAGGCGCTCTTGCCGCCGAGTTCCAGCGCGACGCGCTTGACCGTCTGCGCGGCGACTTCGGAGATGCGCTTGCCCGCGCGAGTCGAGCCGGTGAAAGTGATCATGTCGACGCCCGGGTGCCTGACCAGCGCTTCGCCGACGGTCGGGCCGGGACCCGTCACCAGATTGAATACCCCCGCGGGCAAACCGGCGGCTTCGATGACCTCGGCGAGCAGGAAGGCGTTGAACGGCGCGATCTCGGAGGGTTTGAGCACCACCGTGCAGCCCGCGGCGAGCGCGGGGGCGACCTTCAGGGCGATCTGATGCAGCGGGTAGTTCCACGGCGTAATTGCGCCGACCACGCCGACCGCCTCGCGCAGCACGAGTGAATTGCCGACCCGCTGCTCGAAGGCGAATTCCTTCACGAGCTTCGCGTAGTTGGCGAAATTGGCGATCGGCAACCCCGCCTGGATGCGACCGGCGAGTTTGAGCGGCATGCCGACTTCCTGCGCGATGAGTTTCGCGAGTTCGTCGCCGCGCGCCTTGAGGCCGTCGGAGATCTTCTGCAGGTAGCCGGACCGTTCCTGGACGCTCGTCGCGCCCCAGCTTTCCAGCGCGGCGCGCGCCGCGGCGACCGCGGCGTCGATGTCCTCTTCCGAGCCGGCCGGAACGCGCCCCAGCACCGCGCCGCTACCCGCGTTGTGGACTTCGAGGCTGGTGGTGGACGAGGACGCCACCCAGCGCCCGCCGATATAGAACTTGTCCCGAATTTGCATGACCATTCCTTTACGCTTGGGGGCGCTACTTTACCGGGGTGCCCCGCACGCCGCAATGCGGGAAGCCGCCACCGCGACAGGTGGGGTATTCTTGCGCGTCAACAGGGCGCTGCAGGTCCGGACGCTCGGCGCGGTATGAGATCAGAGGATAGTGGAGGCTTGAAGCCGTGACCGAATCGAACCAATTCCGCCTGCTCGGCAAACGCCGCTTCGCGCCGTTCTTCGGCGTGCAGTTTCTCGGCGCGCTGAACGACAATACCTTCAAGCAGGCACTGGTCATCATGCTTGCGTATCAAACCGCGAGTTTCACCAGTCTGTCGAGCAGCACGCTGCAAAACGTCGCGCAGGCCTTGTTCGTCCTGCCATTCTTCCTCTTTTCCGCGACGGCCGGGCAACTCGCCGACAAGTACGAAAAGTCGCGCCTCATTACCGTCACCATCGTGATCGAGTTCGCCTGCATGGCGCTCGGTGCGGCGGGCTTCTACACGCAAAGCATCGGTTTGTTGCTCGTCGCGCTGTTTCTCGGGGGGGTGCAGTCGGCGCTCTTCGGGCCGGTGAAATACGCGATTCTGCCGCAGCACCTCAAGGAAACCGAAATCGTCGGCGGTAACGGCATGGTCGAGATGGGTACCTCGGTCGCGATTCTTCTCGGCATGGTGCTGGGCGGCTGGGTCATCACCCAGCCCGATTGGGGGGTGCAAGCCGCGGCAATCCTGACGATGACGATTTCGGCGACCGGGGTCGCGCTTTCGCGCTTCATACCCAAGGCGCCGGCCGCCGATCCCGGCCTGCGCATCAACTGGAACCCGTTCACCGAGACCTGGCGCAATCTGCATTTCACGCGCAGCAATCGCACCGTGTTCCTCTCGATTCTCGGCATCTCGTGGTTCTGGTTCTACGGTTCGATGATGGTGACCCAATTCCCGAATCTTTCGAAGGACATCCTCTCCGGCAACGAGCATGTGGTGACGCTGCTCTTGATCGTGTTCTCGGTCGGTATCGGGATCGGTTCGCTGCTGTGCGAGCGGCTCTCCGGCCACAAGGTCGAACTCGGTCTCGTGCCGTTTGGCTCGATCGGCCTCACCGTGTTCGGCATCGATCTGTGGCTGCAGACCGCCGCGCACATCGCGCACGGCCCGCTGGGGGTGGCGTCGTTCGTCGCCGACCCCGCGCACTGGCGCCTGCTCGGCGATCTGTTCGGTATCGGCCTGTTCGGCGGTTTCTACATCGTTCCGCTTTATGCGCTGGTGCAGACGCGCAGCGACCCGGTGTTCCGCTCGCGAATCATTGCCGGCAACAACATCCTCAACGCGCTGTTCATGGTGGCCGCGGCGCTGATCGCGATCGGATTGTTCTCGGTCGGGTTGACGATTCCGCAATTGATCCTGATCACCGCGCTGCTCAACGCGGCGGTCGCGGTCTACATCTACACCCTGGTGCCCGAGTTCCTGATGCGCTTCCTGGTGTGGATGCTGATCCACTCGGTGTACCGGCTGCAAAAGACCGGGCTCGAACGCATTCCCGACGAGGGCGGCTTGCTCATCGTGAGCAACCACGTGAGCTATGTCGACTCGCTGGTGATGGCGGCGGGCTGCCGCAGGCCGATCCGTTTCGTGATGGACCATCGCATCTTCAAGATTCCGGTGCTCAATTTCATCTTTCGCACCGGGCGCGCAATTCCGATCGCGTCGGCGAAGGAGGACCCCGAGATGATGGAGCGCGCGTTCGCGGAGGTGGCGAAGGCGCTGCGCGCGGGCGATGTGGTGGCGATCTTTCCCGAGGGACGCCTCACCGACTCCGGGGACATGATGCCTTTCCGCCCCGGCGTGAAGCGCATCCTCGAAGAGACTCCGGTGCCGGTGGTGCCGATGGCGCTGATGGGCCTGTGGGGGTCGTTCTTTTGCAGGAAGGACGGCCCGGCGATGACCAAGCCCTGGCGCCTGCGTCCGTTCCGGAAGATCGGCCTCGCGGTCGGTGAGCCGATTCCCGCTCACCGCGCGACGCCCGAAAGCCTCCACACCAGGGTGAGCACCTTGCGAGGTGATTGGAAGTAGGTTCGCGATCGGCAACGAGTCTATTGGGGAGACAAGACATGGCGCGCAGCGGCAAGGCGGTGATCTGTCGTGAGTTGAATAAACCGGTCGTCGTCGAGGAAGTCGGCTTCGAGTCGCCGCGGCGCGGCGAGGTGATGGTGAGGCTCGCCGCCTGCGGCGTGTGCCACTCGGACCTGTCCGCGACCAACGGCACGATCGCCATGCAGCCGCCGCTGATCCTCGGCCACGAAGGCGCGGGCGAAGTGATCGAAGTGGGCGAGGGCGTCGCCGACCTGGCGGTGGGCGATCACGTCATCTCCAACTGGATCTATATGTGCGGGCGCTGCCATTACTGTCACATCGGCCGGCCGGTGCTGTGCAACCAGCAAAACAAGGCGTTGACGACGTTGCCCGACGGCACGCTGCGCACCAAGGACCGGGCCGGCAAACCCCTGTCGGTCTTTTCCGGTTGCGGCGTGATGGCCGAATACGCGGTGCTGCACGAGGACAACCTGGTGAAGATCGATGCTCGCGTGCCGCTCGATCGCGCGGCGCTGGTCGGCTGCGCGGTGACCACCGGCGTCGGCGCGGTGTTCAACACCGCGAGGGTCGCGCCCGGGTCGAGCGTCGCGGTGTGGGGCGCGGGCGGAGTCGGGTTGAACGTCATTCAGGGCGCGGCGATCGCCGGCGCCGTGCAGATCGTCGCGATCGACGCCAGCGCGGCGAAGCTGGAACTCGCGAAACAGTTCGGCGCGACCGATATGTTGCTCGCGAGGCCGGGCGAGGATCTCACCAAGGCACTCAAGAAGCTGACCGGCGGCGGACCCGACTACGCCTTCGAATGCGTCGGCGGCGGCGAACTCGCGGCGGCGGCGTACAAGGCGATCAGGAAGGGCGGGATGGCGGTGGTGATCGGCGTGGCCAAGCCGGACGATTCGACGACACTACGCACGATGACGTTGCCCTTCGAGGAGAAGACCCTTACCGGCAGCTATTTCGGCTCGGCGCGGCCGCGCGAGGATTTTCCGCGGGTGCTCGCGCTCTACGCGGGGGGGAAACTCAAGCTCGACGAACTGATTACCCGGCGCTACTCGATCGACGAGGCGCCGCAGGCGTTTGCCGATCTGGAGTCGGGGCGCAATGCGCGCGGCGTGATCGTGTTTTGAGGGCGCGTGGAGTCACCGTCCGAGCCCGCGCCTGCCTGCGGCCGCAACCCTACGCGGCGATTCACGACTTACGCCGGCACCGGCTGCGCGCCGCCCGCGCGTCGGTGCTCGGCCGGCGGGCGCTCGTCCATCAGCCATTGCAGCGTGAAGGCGGCGAGCCCGATCGCGATCAGCGCGCCCCAGGCATAGTCGTAGTTGCCGTTCCAGCCGAATACCAGGCCGCCCATCCAGGCGCCGAAGAAGGATCCGACCTGGTGGCTCAGGAACACCACGCCGTAGAGCGTGCCGAAGTGTTCCAGGCCGAACACCCGGCTGATGATACCGGTCACCAGCGGCGACACCCCGAGCCATAGCGTGCCCATCGCGGCGGCGAAGATGAGCGTGGTGGTGGCGCTGATCGGCGCGAGCAGAAACGCGATGATGAACAGCGTGCGCAGCAGGTAGATCAGCGCGAGCAGGTGCTTCTGGCTGTAGCGCGCGCCGAGCAGGCCGAAGCCGTAGGTGCCGATCGTGTTGAACAGGCCGATCAGCCCCAGTGCCGTCGCACCTACCCCCGGCGCGATGCCGCACAGTTGCAGGTAGGCGGGCAGGTGCGTGGTGAGGAACACCAGCTGGAAACCGCAGGCGAAGAACGCGAGCGTCATGAAGAGATAGCCGCGGTGGCCGATTGCTTCGCGCAGCGCCTCGCCGAGCGGCTGCGGTTTTGCCGCGACCGTCACTTGCGCGTCCAATTTGATCGCCAGGCTCTTGATCGGCAACGCGAACAGCATCATCGAGGCTGCGATGGCCGCGAACACCAGCATCGCTGTCTGCCAGCCATGGCCGTTGATCAGCGCCTGGCCGAGCGGCGCGAGCAGCATCGTGCCGAGCGAACCCGAGGCGGCCACCAGACCCACCGTCTGGCTGCGTTTCTCCGGCGGCGTCGCGCGCGCCACCACGCCCATCAGCACGCCGAACGCGGTGCCTGCGGTGCCAATGCCGAGCAGGAACCCCGCCGTGTCCAGGCCCAATTCGCCGCGCGAATACACCATCAGCAGCATCCCCGCGGCATAGGCGAGCGCGGTCCAGATCAGGATCGGCCGCGGACCGTAGCGGTCGGCGAGCGCGCCGACGAAGGGCTGGCTGACGCCCCAGACGATGTTCTGCAACGCGATCGCAAAACCGAAACTTGCGGCCGAAATGCCCGCGTCGAGCGTCATCGGCCGCATGAACAGGCCCAGGCTCTGGCGCAGGCCCATGCAGATCGAAATGATCGTGCCGCTGAGAATGAGCAGCGCGATCATCGCGCGGCGGTTAGGGGTGGTCATGGCGGTAACGGAGTCCTTTTCTTGCATGGGTGGGCGAATGTCGCCGATCCATCATACCCCGGCCGCGCCGCGTGGCGGGCCCGGGTCGCGGGAGCAATTCTCCGGGATCTCGACGACCGCTGCGAACTTGCGCGCCGGGCAGGTCCGAGCGCGCCGGCGAATTCCGCTACACTTCGCGCTCGCCGAATTCCGGGAAGGATCGAGGATGTATTGCACCGCGCGCTGGCGCGCCGCACTGACGATGCTCGCGACACTGTGCGTCGCGCTCGCCGCGCAGGCGGCCGACCCGGGCAAGACGCTGCGCCTCACTTTCCAGGTTGCCGAGACGGGCTTTGACCCGGTGCGCGTCTCCGATGTCTACTCGGACACCGTGATTGAGGCGATCTTCGATCCCTTGCTCACCTACGACTATCTGGCGCGCCCGGCGAAGGTGGTGCCGAACACCGCGCGCGCGATGCCCGAGATCACCGACCGCGGCAAGACCTATACCCTGCGGATCCGCGAGGGTATCTACTTCACGCCCGACCCGGCGTTCAGGGGCAGGAAGCGCGAGCTGACCGCCGCCGACTACGTCTACACCTTCAAACGTTTCTTCGACCCCGCGAACCGCCCGCCCTACGCGTTCC
>JAOUFA010000476.1 GCA_029858545.1 Betaproteobacteria bacterium | reverse complement strand
TGCGCGAAGAGGCGCAGCGTTGCGCGATGCCCTTCGTTGATCATCGTTGGCTGGGCGGCATGCTCACCAATTTCAAGACGGTCAAGCAGTCAATCAAGCGCGTCAAGGAAATGGAACTGATGGCGCAGGACGGCACGCTCGAACGTATGGCAAAAAAGGAAGCGCTGGGCTATCAACGCGAATTGGAGAAACTCAATCGATCGCTGGGTGGCATCAAGGAGCTAACGGGCCTGCCGGATGCCCTATTTGTGATCGATGTGGGCTACCAAAAGGGCGCCGTGGCGGAAGCGAACAAGCTCGGGATTCCCGTGGTCGGCGTGGTCGATTCCAATCATTCTCCCGATGGCATCGACTATGTGATACCGGGTAACGACGATTCGAGCGCCGCGATTCGCCTATACGCGAGGGGCGTGGCGGATGCGGTCCTCGAAGGCCGTTCGCAGGCCGTGGAAGAGGTGGTCGCTGCGTCGCGTGACGAATTCGTCGAGGTCGACGAAGGCACAGCGGCACGTTGACCGTTTGCCTTGCGTGTGTGCGGGAAAAGGGGGCAAGCCCTGTTTCTCGAGCGGCACGCATCGCGAAACCACAACGCGGATCACTGTCCAGTCGGCTCTTCTGAGAAAGTCCGAGTGTCCGGACCTGGGGTCCCAATCTAGGAGCAATAGGCAATGTCTGAAATAAGCGCGAGCCTGGTGAAAGAACTCCGGGAAATGACTGGGCTCGGAATGATGGAATGCAAGAAGGCGCTGGCCGAGGCAAATGGTGATCTCCGCAAAGCCGAGGAGATCCTGCGCGTCAAGAGCGGCACAAAGGCGAGCAAGGCTGCGGGCCGGATTGCCGCGGAGGGCGTGCTGGGGACCTATGTTTCGGCGGACGCAAAACTGGGCGCGCTGGTTGAGGTGAACTGCGAGACCGATTTCGTCGCTAAGAACGAGGAATTCCTCGGCTTTGCCCGGACGCTCGCGGAATTGGTCGCCAATTCCAATCCCGCTGATACCACGGCACTTGCGAAACTGCCATGCGAGGGCGGCAACGTCGAGACGAGGCGTCAGGTATTGGTACAGAAGATCGGCGAGAACATCTCGATTCGCCGCTTCGAGCGTGTGCAGGCCCAGGGTCGTCTCGCCCAGTATCTGCACGGTGTGAAGATCGGCGTGCTGGTCGATCATGACGGGAACGAGGATCTGGGCAAGGACCTTGCGATGCATATCGCTTTTGCCAAACCGCAATTCATGAACAAGTCGGACGTGGCCGCCGACGTGGTGGCGCGTGAACGCGAGATCGCTATTGCGCGCGCAAAGGAATCGGGCAAACCTCCCGAAATCGTCGCCAAGATGGTCGAAGGTGCGGTCAACAAATTCCTGGGCGAGATCACGCTGATGGGTCAGGCGTTCGTCAAGGATGACAAGTTGACGGTGGAAAAGGTCCTCGCCGAAAAGAAGGCCAAGGTGTTCGGTTATCGATTCTTTGTCGTCGGCGAAGGTATCGAAAAAAGGAGTACTGATTTCGCCGCCGAAGTGATGGCCCAGGCCGGGATGACACGCTGAGCTATCAACACCGCGACGCAACATGAGCCCCCAATACAAGCGCATCCTCTTGAAGCTCTCGGGCGAGGCGCTCATGGGGGGGGATTCATACGGCATCAACCGACAGACGATCGAGAATATCGTCGCGGAGATTGCGCAGATCTCTCGCATGGGAGTCGAAATCGGGGTGGTGATCGGCGGAGGGAACATCTTCCGTGGCGTCGCACCGGGCGCTGCGGGCATGGACCGCGCGACGGCCGACTACATGGGGATGTTGGCGACCGTGATGAATGCACTGGCACTACAGGACGCGATGCGTCACGCGGGGATCGTCAGCCGCGTGCAATCGGCGCTCAATATCGAGCAGATCGTCGAGCCATACATCCGCGGCAAGGCAATTCGCTACCTCGAAGAAGGAAAGGTCGTGATCTTCGCCGCCGGCACCGGCAATCCCTTTTTCACCACGGATACCGCCGCGGCACTCCGAGGCAGCGAGATGGGAGTTGAAATCGTACTCAAAGCCACGAAGGTGGATGGTGTATACACGGCGGATCCGAAAAAAGATCCTAGTGCGAAGCGGTTTTCAAGGCTCAGTTTCGACGAGGCGATCGGGCGCAACCTGAAAGTGATGGATGCCACCGCTTTGGCGCTCTGCCGCGATCAGAAATTGCCGATCTGTGTATTCAGCATCTTCAAGAAAAACGCGTTACAGCGTGTCGTCCTCGGCGAAGAGGAAGGTACCCTGGTTCACGCATGACAGGAGGAATTGATGATTCCTGAGATCAAGAAGAATACCGAACAGAAGATGAATCGCAGCATCGAGGCGTTCAGGAATGACCTCACCAAGGTTCGCACCGGGCGCGCCCACACCGGATTGCTCGATCATGTGATGGTCGACTACTACGGCGCGCAGACGCCGCTCGCGCAGGTGGCAAAGGTTACTTTGCTGGACGCGCGCACCATCGCGGTCTCGCCCTTCGAGAAAAAACTCATCCAGGCGGTCGAAAAGGCGATTCGGGAATCGGGGCTGGGCTTAAATCCGGCCACCATGTCGGATACTATTCGTGTACCGATGCCCGCGCTGACCGAGGAACGTCGCAAGGAGCTGATCAAAGTCGTGCGCCACGATGCCGAGAACGCCCGTATCGCGGTACGCAATCTGCGACGCGACGCGAACACTGCATTGAAGGACGCACTCAAGAAGAAGGAAGTATCCGAGAACGATGAGCGGCGTGCGCAGGACGATGTCCAGAAGATGACCGATCGGCATATCGCTGAAATCGAGAAGCTGTTGCAGCAAAAGGAAGCGGAACTACTGGCGGTATAGGGACGGCGGCGTGATCCATACCAGTTCGACGCAGGAAATTCCGACGTACCGCGAT
>JAOUFA010000475.1 GCA_029858545.1 Betaproteobacteria bacterium | reverse complement strand
ATCGCCGCAAACAGGCCGATTGCCGTGGCGACCAGCGCCTCGGCGATTCCCGGTGCGACCTGCGCGAGCGTTGCCTGCTGCATGTTGGCGAGGCCGCGAAACGAATGCATGATGCCCCACACCGTGCCGAACAGTCCCACGTAGGGACTCACCGAACCGGTCGAGGCAAGGAATGCGAGGTGACTCTCGATCAGGTCCATTTCGCGCTGGAACGTGGCGCGCATCGCGCGGCGCGCCCCGTCGACCATCGGCGCGGGATCGGCACCGCGCTGACCGCGCAGCTTGGCGAATTCGCGGTACCCGGCCTCGAAAATGCGCTCGAGGCTGCCGATCGAGTGGCGCGCGTTGACCGCGCCCTGGTAGAGCGCATGCAATTCGTTACCGCCCCAGAACTCCCGTTCGAAGGCCTCGGTCTGCACGCGCGCGCGGCGGATCGCGATCCACTTCTGGAAGATGAACATCCACGACATGAACGACACCGCCAGCAAGAGCAGCATCACCAGCTTGACGACCAGGCTCGCGTTCATCACGAGCGTCCAGATATCGAGGTCCTGCGTGACATTCATACCGGGATCCTTGCGGCGAGAGTTTCAGCGATTCTTCCAGGAATAGGCCGGGGGCGCATCTCGGGCTGGCTCACACAGGCCACCTGCACGCGCGCGGCGGCGCAAACGCGTCCATCCGCGAGACAGGCCTCCTGTTCGAGCCAGAAGTAGCTTCGTTTCTTCTCCAGCGGCAGCACGCTTACCTCGAGCAGGTCATCGAGCCGCGCGCCGAACTTGAAATCGGTTTCGGCGCGTGCGACCACGAATCCCAGGCCTTCTTCCCGCGCGAGCCGTTCCTGATAGATGCCCAGGCTCCTCAGCCATTCGGTGCGCGCACGCTCGAAGAAACGCAGGTAATTCGCATAGTAGACCACACCGCCACGATCGGTGTCCTCGTAGTACACGCGTACGGGAAAACTGAAACGAGTCAATGCGCCGCGCTCCACGGAGTTCGTGCCGATTGTAGCAGCGCTCGCGCAATCCCTCAGGCCGCGCCGGGCGGTTCTTCCGGGCCGAGCTGCGCGAGCAGGTCGCGCGACGCGGCCGGCCCGGCGATGCCCAGGTGCCGGTAGGCGGCAAGCGTCGCGACGCGCCCGCGCGGCGTACGCTGCAGGTAGCCCTGCTGAATGAGAAAGGGTTCGAGCACGTCCTCGATCGTGTCGCGCTCCTCGCCGATCGCCGCGGCGAGGTTCTCGACGCCGACCGGGCCGCCGTCGAACTTCTCGATCACCGCGACGAGGAGCTTGCGGTCCATCACGTCAAAACCGAGCGTGTCGACGTCGAGCATCTTCAGCGCGGCATCGGCCACCGCGCGCGACACGCGCCCGTCGGCCTTCACCTGCGCGTAATCGCGCACGCGGCGCAGCAGCCGGTTGGCGATCCTCGGCGTGCCGCGCGAGCGGCGCGCGATCTCCTGCGCGCCCTCTTCATCGAGCGCCACCTCGAGCAGTCCCGCCGAGCGGCGCACGATCAGGGCGAGTTCCGCGCTGTTGTAGAACTCCAGCCGCGCGACGATGCCGAAGCGGTCGCGCAGCGGGTTGGTGAGCATCCCCGCGCGCGTCGTCGCGCCGACCAGCGTGAACGGCGGCAGATCCAGCTTGATCGAGCGCGCCGCCGGCCCCTCGCCGATCATGATGTCGATCTGGTAGTCCTCGAGCGCGGGATAGAGGATTTCCTCGACCACCGCCGAGAGACGGTGGATCTCATCGATGAAGAGCACGTCGCGCGGCTCGAGATTGGTGAGCAGCGCGGCGAGGTCGCCGGGTCGCTCGAGCACCGGACCCGAGGTATGGCGCAGATTCACCCCCATCTCGCGCGCCACGATGTGCGCGAGCGTGGTCTTGCCCAGCCCCGGCGGGCCGAAGAGGAGCACGTGATCGAGCGCTTCGCTTCTGCCTCGCGCCGCCTGGATGAAGATCTCCAGCTGGCCACGCGTCTTCTCCTGCCCGACATAGTCGGCGAGCGACACCGGGCGCAGCGAGCGCTCGAAGCGCTCCTCTTCGACGGAGACGGGCTGGGCGGAAATCAGGCGGTCGGTTTCTATGGCCATGGCGCAATCCGGGGACGCGCTATCTTAAACTCATTGGCAATCCGCCCCCGAATCCGCAGTAACCGCGAGTGGCGCCGGCGCGGGACGTTTGATTTTCCCATCGCGCTGCCCTAGCATCGGTCGGGTCCGCGGCAGGATGCGCGACGCGGTGTCGCGCGGGGCTCGCCGCGACGCAGCGCCCTGACTTGCGTCGCACCCCAGGGAAAGGAACGGCATGGCCAGAGCACCCATCAGGCGTCGCGTCGCGGCCACCCGCGGCCTCGCACAGACCCGCACCGGGCGGACCGGGGAACGGCCGTTGCGGCAAACCTGATGGCGAACATCGTGCTGGGCATCGGCACTTCGCACTCTCCGATGCTCAACGCCACGGTCGAGGAATGGGCGCGCTTCGCGCCGCGCGAAGCGACGATGAAGCTGCTCGATCGCGACGGCGGCAACACCACCTACGAGGCATTGGTGCGGGAGGCGGCGGGCCGCTTCGACGCCGAATGCACCGCCGAACGTTTCGCCGCGCGCCACCTGGCCGCGCAAAACGCGCTCGACCGGCTCGCGCGGGAAATCGACTCGGCACGGCTCGATGCGCTCGTCGTTGTCGGCGACGACCAGAAGGAGCTCTATGCCGAGGACAACCTTCCCGCGCTGCTCGTCTACGCCGGCCGGAGCATCGCGCACACCGCGCGCGCGCCGAAGCCCGAGTGGGTCGACTGGTTTGCCGCCATCCAGCGCCGCTACTACGTCGCGCAGGGCAGGATCGACTATCCGGTCGAACAGGGCCTGGCGCGCCACCTGATCGCGCACCTCACAGACCATGATTTCGACGTTTCCTACGCC
>JAOUFA010000070.1 GCA_029858545.1 Betaproteobacteria bacterium | reverse complement strand
CCTCGAAACCGAGCGAAGGGCAGGCACGCAGGAACAGGCGCGCGACCCGGGTGACCAGCGCACGGTCGTTCAGGCCGTGGTAGGCGAGAAAGAACCAATAGCTCTGCGGCACCGCGGCAAGCGGATCGCCCGTGGTCCACTCCCCGGACTCCAGTTCCGCAAGCCGGGCCGCGAACCGCTCGCGCGCGGCCTGGATCGCCTGCACCGAATGCATGAATTCGGGGAGCATCAGCGCCAACTGCGGCTTGAGCGTTCCTCGCCGATCCGCCGCGAGGGCCTGCCGGTAGAGGCCATCGGCCTCATCCGCCCTGCCCAGGTCCATCAGGCACTGGCTGAGTTGCAGATATGCTTCGCCGTAGCCCGGGTCGATCTCGATCGACCGCCGAAAGCACGCCACCGCACGGTCGGTCTCGGATACGGCGAGCAGCTCGTACCCCAAATTGCTGTGCGGTTCGGCGAGCGTGGGAGCGACTGCCACCGCCTTCTCGAAGGCCTCCCTTGCCGCGAGCCGATCGCCCCGCCTGAAGTAGATGCAACCGAGATTGTTCAGCGCCTTGCCGAACGACGGATCGAGAGCAAGCGCCTTGCGATAGCCGGCCTCTGCCTCGTCCACGCGCATCAGCGACTGGCACGCGAGCGCGCGCTTGAAGTGGGCAGTGGCGTCGGCAGGCGCGAGCTCGATCGCGCGTTCGGCGACGCGCAACGCGAGATCATGCTGCGACAGATCGCTCGCGGCATCCGCCAGCACGAAGAGTGTCGCGACGCCGACAGAACCGCGCGAGACGTGCCCGACGACCATCTCGCGCAGGCCGGCAAGATCTCCGTCGTCCACGCAGCGTCGCGCCGCGCGCGCAACTTCCGCCGCGTCGTCGCCGGCCTGCGTTTGCCTGAAGACATGGAGGAGCGCAAGGAGCGGCCGGGGAATTTTCATCACGAGGTGGTCAGCAGGCCATCGAAGGGTGGGGATGAATTTGCGCGACGCTGTGCGAGGCGGACGGCGCGCAAGGCGCGGAATCATGCGGTCGCGGAGCGGGCCGGGTCAAGTGCCGCGCGGCGGCGGCGCGCCGCGCATCACCGATGTAACACCTGTCGTTACACGGCGCGGTCCTCCGCGCGGCCCGTTGAGATCGATCAACCGGAGGCATGGCTCGCGCGATCGAATTGTTCGAGTATCACCGACCGAGCGCGGCGACATGCCTGTCTCCGCGCGCGTTACGCAGCCGGTGCTCGTCCGCGCGGGCGAGCCGGTACTCGAAGGAGGCACCATGCGTCCCGCTCGAGGAGCACAGCCATGACCGAGACCTTCTACGAATTGCTGCGCCGCCAGGGCATCACGCGGCGCAGCTTCCTCAAGTATTGCAGCCTCACCGCCGCGTCGCTCGGCCTCGCGCCCTCGCTCGCGCCGACGATCGCGCAGGCGCTCGAGACCAAGCCGCGCCTGCCGGTGATCTGGATCGAGGGACTGGAGTGCACCTGCTGCAGCGAGTCGTTCATCCGCTCGGCGCACCCGCTCGCGAAGGACGCGATCCTCAGCCTGCTCTCGCTCGACTACCACATGACCCTCTCGGCCGCGGCCGGCGAACAGCTGCGTGCCAATGCCCACGAGACGATCGCGAAACACAAGGGCAACTACATCCTCGCGGTGGAAGGCAATCCGCCGCTGAACGAGGACGGCATGTACTGCATCTACTACGGCAAGCCCTTTGTCGAAACGCTCAAAGAGTACGCGAAGGACGCCAAGGCCGTGATCGCCTGGGGCTCGTGCGCCTCCTGGGGCTGCGTGCAGGCGGCGAAACCCAATCCGACCCGCGCGGTGCCGATCGACAAGGTGATCACCGACAAGCCGATCATCAAGGTGCCGGGCTGCCCGCCGATCGCCGAGGTAATGAGCGCGGTGGTGACTTACGTACTCACCTTCGACCGCCTGCCCGAACTCGACCGCCAGGGCCGGCCGAAGATGTTCTACGGCCAGCGCATCCACGACAAGTGCTACCGCCGGCCGCACTTCGACGCCGGCCAGTTCGTCGAGAAATGGGACGACGAAGGCGCCCGCTTGGGCTACTGCCTCTACAAGATGGGCTGCAAGGGCCCGACCACCTACAACGCGTGCTCGACGGTGCGCTGGAACGACGGCGTGTCCTTCCCGATCGGCTCGGGACACGGCTGCATCGGCTGCTCCGAGGACGGCTTCTGGGACAAGGGCTCGTTCTACGACCGGCTCACGAATATCCAGCAATTCGGCATCGAAGCGAATGCCGACAGAATCGGACTGGCCGCGGCGGCGGTCGTCGGCGCCGGGGTGATCGCGCATGCCGCGGCGAGCGCGATCGGGCACGCCGGGGAAAAGGACAAGTCCACGCGCACTGAGGAGAAATAGCCATGGCCGTCATCGAGACCCAGGGCTTCAAGCTCGACAACAGCGGCAAGCGCATCGTCGTCGATCCGATCTCGCGCATCGAAGGTCATCTGCGCATCGAGGTGAACGTCAACGAGCAGAATGTGATCACCAATGCCGTGTCCACCGGCACCATGTGGCGAGGCCTCGAACTGATCCTCAAGGGCCGCGACCCGCGCGATGCCTGGGCCTTCACGCAGCGCATCTGCGGCGTGTGCACCGGCGTACACGCGATCACCTCGGTGCGCGCGGTCGAGGATGCGCTCGGCATCGCGATCCCCGACAACGCCAACATCATCCGCAACCTGATGCACGCGACGCTCTACGCGCAGGACCACCTGGTGCACTTCTACCACCTGCATGCGCTCGACTGGGTCGACGTGGTGTCGGCCCTAAAGGCCGACCCGAAGAAGACTTCGGAACTCGCGCAATCGATCTCGTCCTGGCCGAATTCGTCGCCCGGCTACTACCGCGATCTGGCCAGCCGGCTGAAGAAATTCGTCGCGTCGGGCCAGCTCGGGCCGTTCCGCAACGGCTACTGGGGCCACCCGGCCTACAAACTGCCGCCCGAAGCCAATCTGATGGCGGTCGGTCATTACCTGGAAGCACTCGACTTTCAGAAGGAAATCGTCAAGATCCAGACCGTGTTCGGCGGCAAGAACCCGCATCCGAACTGGCTGGTGGGCGGCGTGCCTTCGGCGATCAATGTCGATCGCAGCGGCGCGGTCGGCGCGGTCAACATGGAACGCCTCAACCTGGTCGGCAAGATCATCGACGACACCATCGCCTTCATCGACCAGGTGTACATCCCCGATCTGCTCGCGATCGCCTCGTTCTACAAGGACTGGGCCGGTCTCGGCGGCGGTCTCGCGAGCAAGAACGTACTCGCCTATGGCGACTTCCCCGACATCGCCAACGACCAGACGAACAAGAGCCTGCTGCTGCCGCGCGGCGCGATCGTCAACGGCAACCTGAAGGAAGTGCAGGAAGTCGATCTGAAGGACCCGAATCAGATCCAGGAATACGTCACCCACTCCTGGTACAAGTACCCCGACGAATCCAAGGGCCTGCATCCCTTCGACGGGGTCACCGAGCCGAACTTCGCGCTCGGCAAGGACACGAAGGGTACGCGCACCAATGTCCAGTCCTTCGACGAGGCCGCCAAGTACTCCTGGGTCAAGTCGCCGCGCTTCAAGGGCGAGCCGATGGAAGTCGGGCCGCTCGCGCGCTGGGTGGTCGGCTATGCGCTCGGCCGCCCGGACATCAAGGAGCCGGTCGACGCGGTGCTGAGAAAGCTCGGCGTGCCGCTCGGCGCGCTGTTCTCCACGCTCGGTCGCACCGCCGCGCGCGGCCTCGAATGCCAGTGGGCCGCGCACAGGATGAAGCACTTCTACGGCAAACTGATCGCCAACATCAAGGCGGGCAAGCTCGACACCGCGAACACCGAGAGGTGGGAACCGTCGAGCTGGCCGAAGGAAGCCAGGGGCGCCGGCTTCTGCGAAGCGCCGCGCGGCGCGCTCGGCCACTGGATCCGCATCAGGAACACGAAGATCGAGAACTACCAGTGCATCGTGCCGACCACCTGGAACGCCGGCCCGCGCGACGCGCAGAACCGCATCGGCGCCTACGAGGCGGCGCTGATGAATACGCCGATGGCGAAACCCGAGCAGCCGCTCGAGATCCTGCGCACCGTCCACAGCTTCGACCCCTGCCTTGCCTGTGCGACGCATGTGATTTCGCCAGAAGGCGAGGAACTCACGCGCGTGCAGCTGCGCTGATCCGCGGAGGCGAGAATGACCAAGACAACCGAGGCAAGGCTCCCCGCCTACGTATGGGAAGCGCCGGTGCGCATCTGGCACTGGACCATGGTGCTCGCGATGTTCGTGCTGATGGTGACGGGCTACCTCATCGGCAGCCCGCCGAGTTCGGTGGCAGGCGAGGCGAGCGAGCATTTCGTCTTCGGCTACATTCGTTTCGCCCATTTCGCCGCCGCGTATGTGTTCGCCTGCGTGTTCGTGCTGCGCGCGTACTGGGCCTACGCCGGCAACCGCTATGCGCGTGAGATCTTTCTCGTGCCGCTCTACATGCTGCGCCGCGATTGGTGGGCGGGACTCGTCCGCGTGATGCGTCATTACCTCTTCATCGGGCCGGGCGAGCTGCACGTCGGCCACAACCCGGGCGCGATGGCGGCGATGTTCTTCATGTATGTGCTGGGCGCGCTGTTCATGATGATCACCGGCTTCGCGCTCTACGGCGAGGGGCTGGGACGTGGGAGTTGGGCGTTCGCGCTCTTTTCCTCCTGGGTGATTCCGCTCTTCGGCCAGAGCCAGGACGTGCACACCTGGCATCACCTGGGCATGTGGTACCTGATACTGTTCACGATGATTCACCTGTACCTGGTGGTGCGCGAGGACATCCTGTCCGGCGTGACGGTGATCAGCAGCATGATCAATGGCTATCGTGCCGCGAAGAGATGACGCGGGGGTGAAGATCACCTTACCCCCGCACCCCCTGCATGACGCGGGGGTGAAGATCACCTTACCCCCGCACCCCCTGCATGACGCGGGGGTGAAAATCGCCCTACCCCCGCACCCCCTGCACGACGCGGGGGTGAAGATCACGTTATCCCAGCAGCCCCTCGGCGACGCAGGGAGCCGAGAATCTCCATAACGATCGGGCACGGGAATATGGCGACCGCCCGCCCCGCGACCCGGCGCGCGCCCAAGCCGGGTCTCGCTGCGCGCCGCAGCCCGATCCACCCCGGCCATTTCCTCGATACGCGCTTCCTCAAGCCGCTCGGCATCACGCAGCTCGCGCTCGCCGAGGCGCTCGGCGTTTCGCGCCGCCGCGTGAACGAGCTGGTGCGCGGCCGGCGCGGCATCTCGCACGACACCGCGCTGAAACTCGCCGCGCACTTCGGCAACGAACCCGAATTCTGGCTGCAGCTTCAACTCGCCTGGGACATGCATCGGGTAATCAAAGGTCGGAGTCCGCGCTAGCGCGCGAACCCGCCGCCGGCACGGCGCACGTAACACGGACCCGGTACGCGATACCGCTTGATGCACGTCAAAATGCCCGCTGCGGCATTGTGCATGATGTCCCCCTCTGTAACAGTCTGCGTTACAGGAGGGAGCGGTGCGCGGCGACACGCTGCTGCTAGGCATCGGCAATCTGCTCTGGGCCGACGACGGTTTCGGAGTACGCGCGCTCGCGGCCCTGCACCAAGCCTATCGCTTTCCCGCGTCGGTGCGACTGATCGACGGCGGCACGCAGGGACTGTACCTGCTGCCCTGCGTCGAGGCGGCGCGCCGCCTGCTCGTGTTCGACGCGATCGATTGCGGCCTCGCGCCGGGAACCTTGCGCGTGCTGCGCGATGGCGCGATCGATCTCTCGCTCGGCGCGGGCAAGCTCAGCCCCCACCAGTCGGGCTTCGTCGAAGTGCTCGCGCACGCCGCGCTTGCCGGACGCGCTCCGGAGCAGACGGTCCTGATCGGCGTGCAGCCGGCGCAACTCGGCGACTTCGGCGGAAGCCTGAGCGAGCCGGTGCGCGCGCGTCTGCCCGATGCGCTCGCCCTTGCGCTCGCGGTGCTCGCCGGCTGGGGGGTCCCCGGCCGCGCGCGCGCCACCGCGCCACGCACAGCACTGCTCGCGCCGAGTCTGGAGATCGGCGCTTACGAGGCCGGACGTCCTTCGGAGAACGACGCCTGCCGCGCGGGCGACGTACGCTTTCTCGCGCGGCGCAGCGCGGCGCTCCCGAGGGACAGCGACTGATGTGCCTCGGGCTGCCGATGCGCGTGACGCAGGCACTGGGTAATGCCGCCTGGTGCGAAAGGCGTGGCGAGCGTGCGCTCATCGATCTTACGCTCGTCGGCGAGCAGCCGGTCGGAGCCTGGTTGCTCGTGCATCGGGGTGCGGCGCGCGAGCAGCTGACGCCGCAGGCGGCGGTGCAGATCGACGCTGCGCTCGACGCGCTCTCGGCCGCGCTCACCGGCGATACCGCGAGTGTCGACGCGGCCTTCGCCGATCTCGTCGAACACGCGCCCGAGTTGCCGTCCCATCTGCGCGCGGGAAAACCGTGAATCCGCATTCCCTGCTCGACGCGCTGTTCGCGCGACACCGCTATGCGCGGCTCGACGCGTCGAATCTGGAGGCCTTCGTTCGTCGGCCGGGTGAGGCACTGCTCTTTTTCGCCGCCGATCCGGAACGCCTGCGCGAAACGCTCGACCTGGCGGTGATTCTTCCCGAGCTGGTGAACAGCCGCGGCGGTCCATTGCGCGTCGGCGTGCTCGAGACGCCATTCGCCGAGCAACGCGCGCCGGCCTACCGATTGCGGCGCTTTCCAGCGCTGGTATTTCTGCGCGCCGGCGTCTTCCTCGGCGCGATCGAAGGTCTGCGCGACTGGTCCGACTACCGGCGACTCGTGCAAGACCTGCTCGCCGTGCCGGTCTGAAGGAGGGACGAAGCCATGAAGACCTTTCCCATCCCGGTCACCGTGTTTCGCGCAGGCCCGACTCAACCGCGCCCCAACGAGACGGTTGAAATTGAACCGTCGTCGATGCCGCAGGCCGAGCCGCTCGTGACACCGGCGCCACCCGGCGACGCGTCCGACGACGAGTTGGCGGCCGCGAGCGACGTCGTCGAGCAGATCCTGCGAGCGATGCGCGCCGCGCAGCGCTCGACGCGATTCGGCGCGGGCAGTCTGCGCCTGTCGCTCGCCGACCTCGAACCGGGCGCCCGGCACGCATTGAACCAATCCCTCGGCCAGGGCGAAGTGAGCGCATTGGTGCGCGGCGCGGACGGCCGGATCGACTGGCGCATTCAGGAGACCGCCTTCGCCGGACTGTGGCGCGTGCAGAGCGACGACCCGAGCGGCGCGGATCTGCTCGAAGCGGGCGACCTGCCCGAGTCGGTCAAGCTCGCCGCACGCGCCGGCTCCGCAGCGCAATTCGATTGTGCGCAACTGCCCGAGGGGGTGATGAACGCACCGGCGCTGGTTCATGAACTGCGCGCACGCGCGCGTCAGATAGGCGAAGGCCGGCCGGCGCAGGTGATCAATCTGTCGCTGCTGCCGCTCAATGCGGCCGATCACGCCGGATTGGCGACGCTGCTCGGCGAGGGACCGGTATCGATCCTGTCGCGCGGTTTCGGCGACTGCCGCATCGCGAGCACCCGTGCGCAGGGCGTGTGGCGCGTGCGCTACTTCAATTCGATGAATACCCTGCTGCTCGACACCATCGAAGTGGTCGCGCTGCCGGAGGCCGCGCGCGCCACCGCCGAGGATTATGCCGACAGCATCGAGCGGCTCGAGGAGTTGCTCGGCTGGATGCGCGGCGACTGAAGGCATCCGGTGGGGCGCGTCGCGAACCTTGTCATGGCTCGACGCGAATGCGGCGTGTGCTGGTATGTCTACGATCCGGCGCAGGGTGACGCGGTCTGGCAGATCCCGCCCGGCACGGCTTTCACGGATTTGCCACCGCACTGGAGCTGTCCGCGCTGCAGCGCCGAACAGGCGCAATTCCTGTTGATCGCCGATGAAGCCGTGGCCGACGATGACGATAGAGGGTGAGTTGTTCCTCCATCTCGCCTGGGATGGCGCCCGGGTACGGCATGCGCGGGCGCGCTGCGAGCGTCCGCGCGCGGCGCGGCTGCTCCCGGGGCGGCGCGCGGAGGAAGCGACGACGCTGATCGGGCAGCTCTACACCTTGTGCGGCCGTGCGCAGACCGTCGCGGCGGCCGAGGCGCTGCGCGCCGCCCGGAACGCGGACGAATCTTTCGCGAACGAAGCGGCGACCGCGGTGCTGGCCGAGACGGTCCACGAGCATTTGTGGCGATTGCTGATCGACTGGCCGAAGCATCGCGGCGGCGAGCCGCGCGTGGCGGTCATCGCGCGCGCCAGGCAAGCACTCGCGCCGTTCCTTAACGGCGATCCGCAAGGCAACCCCGCGAGCACCGCCGCGGAGCTCGCGGCGCTCGCCGCAGACGAAGTCTTCGCGGTCGAACCCTCCGTCTGGCTCGCGCTCGACGACCTCGCCGCGCTCGCTGCCTGGGCGCGCGAGGCCGGCACGCCCGCAGCGAGTCTTCTGCGTGCCTGGCTTGCGCGGAAACCGGCATCGGATCATGCCGCGGTGGCGTTGCTGCCGCCCCGGGTTGACGAGCGCATGCTTGCCGAGCTGAATACCGCGCTCGACCGGGACCCCGATTTCGAGCGTACCCCGCATTGGCGCGGTGAAGCACGCGAAACGGGCGTACTCGCGCGTAGCGCGCGCCGGCCGCTCGTCGCCGCCTGCCTCGCCGCCTGGGGCTGCGGAGTCGCGGCGCGCTTTGTCGCCCGGCTCGTCGATCTGGGCGACGCGCTCGAAGCGCTCGCCGGACGCCGCGAGGCACCGCGCCGCCTGGGCCGCTGCGCGCTCGGCGCGGGCGAGGGTCTCGCCTGGGTGGAGAGCGCGCGCGGATTGCTCGTCCACCGCCTGCGCCTCGCCGGCGATCGGATCGACGACTACCGCATCGTCGCACCGACCGAATGGAACTTCCATCCCGCCGGTGCGTTTGTGCAAGGCGCGCTCGCGATCGCCGCCGAGACGCCGCGCCAGCTCGCCGAGGGCGCGCATCAGCTGGCGTTTTCCCTCGACCCCTGCGTCGCGTATCGCCTGGAGATCGGCAATGCATGAAATGGCCCTCGCCGAAAGCGTTCTCGACCTGGTCGAGAACGCCGCACGCGCCGACGGCGCGCGCCGCATCACCTGCATACGGCTGGAGATCGGCGCGCTTGCGAGCGTGGTGCCCGAGGCACTGCGGTTTTGCTTTGACGCGGTGGTGCGCGGCAGCCTCGCCGACGGTGCGCGGCTGGAAATCGTCGAGACGCCGGGGTCGGCCTGGTGCTTTCGCTGCGCCGCGACGGTACCGATCGCCTCGCTCGCCGACGCCTGTCCGCGCTGCGCCGGTGCGCAGCTCGCACCGAGCGGCGGCAGCGCAATGCGCGTGATGGACATCGAGGTCGACTGAGATTCCGGGGAGGATGGCATGTGCAGCCATTGCGGATGTGGAACCGATGAGGTGAGGATCGAAGGGGGGGAGCTTTGGCACCGGCATGCCGACGGCGCGGTGCACGCGCACGAACACGGCCATTCTCATGCGCACAGCCACCAGGCCGACGGCGCGCGCAGACTGCAAGTGGAACAGGATATCCTCGCGAAGAACCACCGCCTTGCGGCCGAGAACCGCGCGCTGTTCGCCTCGCGGGCGCTGTTTGCGCTGAACTTCGTATCGAGTCCGGGATCGGGCAAGACGACGCTGCTGGTGCGCACCATCGAGGCGCTCGGCCGGGGCGTCGGGGTCGCGGTTATCGAAGGCGATCAGCAGACCAGTCTCGATGCCGATCGAATCCGCGCGAGCGGCGCGCGTGCGGTGCAGGTCAACACCGGCGCCGGCTGCCACCTCGACGCGCAGATGGTCGGTCTGGCGGCCCGGCGTCTCGCGCTCGACGAGGTGGACCTGCTGTTCATCGAAAACGTCGGCAACCTCGTCTGCCCGGCGGCCTTCGACCTGGGCGAGACGCACAAGGTGGTCGTGCTGTCGGTAACCGAAGGCGAGGACAAGCCGCTCAAGTATCCCGACATGTTCCGCCGTGCGCGGCTGCTGCTCGTCAACAAGATCGACTTGCTGCCGCACCTCGAATTCGACATCGAACGCTGCGAGGCTCTGGCGCATCGCGTCAATCCCGCGCTCGAGATACTGCGCGTGTCGGCACGCACCGGAGAAGGGTTCGCGGCCTGGCTCGCCTGGCTTGCCGCGGGGCTCGCACGGCCGATCGTGCTCGCGCAGGCGCGGTCGTGACGCTGCAGACCGCCACCGCCACGGCAGGCATCGTGCGCCGGGCGATTCGCGTGCGCGGCACGGTACAGGGGGTCGGCTTCCGACCCTTCGTCTGGCGCCTGGCGCAGGAACTGGCGCTCGAAGGCTCGGTAAGGAACGACGCCGAGGGGGTGGCGATCGAAGTCCAGGGCAGCGCGCCCGAACTCGATCGCTTCGCGCGCCGCCTCGCGAACGAAGCGCCGCTGCTCGCGCGCATCGCCTCGATCGACTGCGCCGAGCTGCCGCTTGCGGTGCAACGCGGATTTGCGATCGAGGCGAGCGGCGCGGGACGCGCGGCGACCGCGATCGGCGAGGACAGCGCGATCTGCGCCGCCTGCCTCGGCGAACTGTTCGACCCGTGCGATCGCCGCTACCGCTACGCGTTCACCCACTGCACGCATTGCGGACCGCGTTACACGATAACGCACGGCCTGCCGTACGACCGCGCGCGCACCAGCATGGCGAAGTTCACGCAGTGCGCGGGCTGCCGCGCCGAATACCAGGACCCGCGCGAGCGCCGTTTTCACGCGCAGGCGAATTGCTGCCCCGACTGCGGGCCGCGCCTCGCATTGCGCGACGCCGCGGGCGCTGTGCTGGAGGCGGCCGATGTGATCGCGGCGCTGCTCGAGCGCCTGCGCGGCGGCGAAATCGTCGCGGTGAAGGGAATCGGCGGCTACCACCTGATGTGCGACGCGACCAATGCGTCGACGGTCGCGCGCCTGCGCGAGCGCAAGCAGCGCGAGGAAAAGCCCTTCGCTCTGATGTTTTCCGCGGTCGCCTCGATCGTGCGCTACGCCGAACTCGGCGCCGCCGAGCGCGCGCTGCTCGAGGCGCGTGAACGGCCGATCGTGCTGTTGCGCAAACGCCCTGGCTGCGACGCGCTGCTCGAGGGCGTGGCGCCCGGGCTGCCCTGGCTCGGTGCCATGCTGCCGTACGCGCCGCTGCATTACCTACTGTTTCACGAGGCCGCCGGCCGCCCGCGCGGCAGCGGCTGGCTCGAGGCCGCGCAATCACTGGTGCTCGTCGCGACGAGCGCGAACCCCGGCGGCGAGCCGCTGGTGGCCGGAGACCGTGAAGCGCTGCGCCGCCTCGCCGGGATCGCCGATGCCTTTCTCGTCCACGACCGGGACATCGTCGTGCGGTGCGACGACACGGTGCTGCGCGCCGGGACGAACGCGGGCGCCTTCCTGCGCCGCGGTCGCGGCTATACCCCGCGCCCGATCAGGCTCGCGCGAGACGGTCCGTCGGTGCTCGCGACCGGTGCGTACTTCAAGAACGCGGTGTGCGTGACGCGCGGCGACGAAGCGTTTCTCTCGCAGCACATCGGCGATCTCGACAACGCGCCGACGCGGCGCGCGCTGGAGTCGACCGCGGCCCGGCTGCTCGCGCTGCTCGAAGTCGCGCCCCGCATCGTCGCACACGACCTGCATCCCGACTTCCACAGCACGAGCTTTGCGCACCGGTTCGCGCAACAGCACGGACTTCGCTGCATTGCCGTGCAGCATCATCATGCGCACATTGCCGCGGTGGCGGCCGAGCACGGGATCGCCGAAGCGATGCTCGGACTCGCGCTTGACGGGGTCGGGCTCGGCGACGACGGCCGCGCCTGGGGCGGCGAACTGCTGCGGGTCGACGGCGCGCGCATGGAACGACTGGGACATCTGTCGCCGCTCGCCCTGCCCGGAGGCGATCGCGCCGCGCGCGAACCGTGGCGCATGGCGGCGGCGCTGCTCCATGCGCTGGGACGCGGCGACGAAATCGCGCGCCGCTTTGCCGCGCCGGCCGCGGCCGCGCTCGCGCGCCTGCTCGAGCGCGGCCTGCACTGCCCTCCGACCACCAGCGCCGGGCGCTGGTTCGATGCGGCCGCCGGGTTGCTCGGCGTGCGCCACCACAATGCCTATGAAGGTCAGGCGGCGATGCTGCTCGAAGGCGCCGCGGCGGCGCATGGTCGCGTCGCGCCGCTCGAACAAGGCTATCGCCTGAGCGCCCACGGCGTGCTCGATCTGCTGCCGCTCGGCGCCGCGCTCGCAACGGAGCGCGACGC
>JAOUFA010000474.1 GCA_029858545.1 Betaproteobacteria bacterium | reverse complement strand
CCTTGCGCGGTTGGCCGAGCATCGCTCCCGCGTGGGCGCCCTGCGGCAGGCCCGCGAGCGCGCCGCCGACCGAGTTCGCGGCTTCGCCGAGAAAACCGAGCGTCGCACTGAACTTCTGCGCGAGTGCTTGCGCCCGCGCGTGCAGAAGCGCCGCTTCGGGATGTTGCTGCGCGAAATTACCGAGCAGGATCGCGACGCGCTGGCCCGACTTGAGACTCGCGCCGATCGCTCCTTCTCCTGCGGCCGCGAGCGCCGCTGCCAGATCCGATGGCGCGACGATCGTCCGGTTGGCGATCGGCATCGCCCAATCGTCGTCGACCGAGTGGATCACGTTTACCTGCAAACCGCGCTTTACCGCCTGGCGCAGGCGTTGCGCGATGAGCGGATGGTCCTTCCTGAGGAACGACCCGACCACCAGCACGCGATCGAGCCGTGAGAGATCCTCGATCGTCATACCGAGCCAGGGAACCCCGCCCAGCTTGCCGTCGGCGGAGAAGTCACTTTGCCGCAGCCGGAAATCGGCCGCTGCGCCAAGTCCGCGCGCGAGCTTGCCGGACAGATACAGCTCCTCGAGCGTCGAATGCGGCGTTGCGAGCAGGCCCACATCGCTTCCCGCCTTCTTCAGCCCCGCGGCGACGAATTCGAGCGCACTCTGCCAGTCGACTTCCTGCCAGGTGCCGTTCTTCTTCAACATCGGCCGGGTGAGTCGCTCGGCACTATTGAGCGCCTCGTAGGAGAAGCGGTCCTTGTCGGAAATCCAGCACTCGTTCACCGCTTCGTTGTCGAGCGGCAGGACGCGCACTACCCGGTTCTGCTTCACCTGCGCGATCAGATTCGCACCCAGGCCATCGTGGGGCGATACCGACTTGCGACGGATTAGTTCCCAGGTCCGCGCGCTGTAGCGAAAGGGTTTGGAAGTCAGCGCACCGACCGGACAGATGTCGATCATATTGCCAGAAAGTTCCGAATCGACCGAACGCCCGACGAAGGACAGGATCTCGGAATGCTCGCCACGGTGCGCCATGCCGAGTTCCATTACCCCCGCAATCTCCTGCCCAAAGCGTACGCAGCGCGTGCACTGGATGCACCGGCTCATCTCCTCGGCCGACACGAGCGGGCCGAGGTCCTTATGCAGCACGACGCGCTTTTCCTCTGCATAGCGCGAGCCGCTCTTGCCGTAGCCGACCGCGAGATCCTGCAGCTGACATTCGCCGCCCTGATCGCAGATCGGGCAATCGAGCGGGTGGTTGATGAGCAGAAATTCCATCACTGAGTTCTGCGCCTTCCTGGCATTCACCGAATGGGTTTGCACCTTCATGCCCTCGGTCACCGGCGTCGCGCACGCCGGCATCGGCTTGGGCGCCTTTTCGATGTCGACCAGGCACATGCGGCAGTTGGCGGCGATCGAAAGCTTCTCGTGATAGCAGAAATGCGGAATATAGATGTCGAGCTTGTGGGCCGCATCCATCACCGTCGAACCCTGGGGCACCTCGGTCAGTTTGCCGTCGATTTCGACTTTTACGTTTGCCATGGTCAGGCTGCTCTCGCGATTCCGTGTGCGGGAAGCTGCGCCCCGGCGCGTCCCCACTTGGGCTCGGTGTCCGGACCCCGCGCGGTACAACGCTTGTTCGCGATGTGCTGCTCGAACTCGGCACGGAAATGCTTGAGGAAGCTCTTCACCGGCAGCGCGGCCGCATCACCCAGTGCACAGATGGTGCGGCCGGCGATGTTGTCGGCGACATTGTCCAGGAGCACGAGATCTTCAGCCCTGCCCTGCCCGGTCTCGATCCGGTGCACGACGCGATAGAGCCACCCGGTTCCCTCGCGACACGGCGTGCACTGGCCGCAGGATTCCTCGAAATAGAAGTACGACAGACGCTCCAGCGCGCGCACCATGCAGGTGGTCTCGTCCATCACGATTACCGCTCCCGAGCCCAGCATCGAGCCCGCCTTGGCAATCGAGTCGTAGTCCATGTCGGTCGCCATCATGATGTCGGCGGGCAGCACCGGCATCGATGATCCCCCGGGAATCACCGCCTTGAGCCTCCTGCCGCCGCGCACCCCGCCCGCCATCTCGAGCAGCCTGGCGAACGGCGTGCCGAGCTTCACCTCGTAGTTGCCGGGCTTGTTGACGTGGCCGGTAACGGAAAAGAGCTTGGTGCCGCCGTTATTCGGCCGCCCCAGCGCAAGGAAGGCATCGCCGCCATTCGTCATGATCCAGGGTACCGCGGCAAAAGTCTCGGTATTGTTGATCGTGGTCGGCCTGCCGTACAGCCCAAAGCTCGCCGGAAACGGCGGTTTGAAGCGCGGCTGCCCCTTCTTGCCCTCGATCGATTCGAGCAATGCGGTCTCTTCGCCGCAAATATAGGCGCCGAAGCCGGCGTGCGCATACAACTCGAAGCTGAAATCCGATCCAAGAATCTTCTGTCCCAACAGGCCCGCCGCGCGCGCCTCGTCGAGCGCCTGCTCGAACTGTTCGTAAACCGCCCAGATCTCGCCGTGAATGTAGTTGTACCCGGCGGCGGCGCCTACCGCGTAGCCGGCGATGGCCATGCCTTCGATCACCGCATGGGGGTTGTAACGCAGGATGTCGCGGTCCTTGCAGGTGCCGGGCTCGCCCTCGTCGGAGTTGCACACCAGGTACTTCGGACCGGCATATTGTTTGGGCATGAACGACCACTTGAGGCCGGTCGGAAAGCCCGCGCCACCGCGACCGCGCAGCGCCGATTTCTTCACCTCGGCGATCACCGCGTCGGGCGCCGTCTTGTCCGCGATGATCTTCCTCAGTGCCGCATAGCCGCCGCGCTTCTCGTAGTCGGCAAGACGCCAGTTCCTGCCGTCGAGACCCGCCATCAGAATCGCGTCGGGGCCGTAGTCGAGTACGTTGTCGGACATCGTCAGCGGCTCCGCGACAGTTCGTCGATCAGCG
>JAOUFA010000473.1 GCA_029858545.1 Betaproteobacteria bacterium | reverse complement strand
GCCACGGTCACCAGTTTGCAGGGTCAAATCACCGCGTTGGCGCAGACCGCGAATCCCGAGACCTGCGTCATGTGCCATACCGGCTCGACGCCCGTGGCGCGCAGCGGCGCACTGCACCAGGCCAAGTACGACGAGCACTATCAGGACAACGTCATGAAGGTCGTGGCGGGGAGCATAGGAATCACGACCAACGCTCCAACGAACGACACGACCATTCTGACATTCCAACTGACCAAGAATGGCACCCCGTTCGATTGCACCAAGCTGACCACCAGCGAGTCGGCGACGAGCGACTTCTCGATCGGCAGTTACTGGTCACAATATGATGGGGCAACGAAGACCTTCCCGCAGGACATGTCGTTGGCCCCCACAACAGCTGCCCAGGTTGCGAAGGCGGGTAGCGGTACCGCCAACGGCACGAGACAATATGCTGGCGGTGTCTGCACATTAACGAAGACGTTTACCGCTGCCGCGGACCTCGCCAGAGTGGCGCTGATCACCGCGAATACGCCTGCTATCGTCCAGCTGTACGGCGTGGACGGAATACTCGAGGTCGACCGTGCCAAGCACATGAGCATGGGCAAGTTCCCGTTTGCCGGTGTGCTGAAGGTCGGTGTCGTCGACTACTCTTCTAAGGCCAACGTCTCGGGCTGCGAAAACTGCCACACCCAGCCGTTCCTCAAGCACGCCTACATCTACGGCAAGGTCCTCGACAATACGGGTACCGCGACCGAGTTCTACACCTGCAAGGGCTGCCACTACGACAACCGAACCGGCGGTCACCAGTTCTGGCAGTTGCTGCAGGATGCCAAGCACGCCAAGGAAACGGCGGTAACGGATGCGGAGAAGGCGGCCGCCAAAGTGCTCACCGATCGTGTTGCCGATATCAATGCCGGCGCCGCGCTGACGCAGGCGGAAAAGGACAAGTACGCCTACAAGGCGAAGCTCATGAACGACGTGCATATGTCGCACGCGATGGAGTTCGCCTTCCCGCAGTCGATGCGCAATTGCGTCACCTGTCACGACGGCAAGCTCGATCCTGCCGCGGGAGGGGTTCTCGCGGACGCCAATTATCAGGCCGAAACCTGCATCAGCTGCCACTCGGTCGATGGGCTGACCAGCATGATGGCGGCGGCGCCGACGACCGATCACGCCGCGCAGATCGCCAACCTGAGGACCACGAACTGCAGCAGCTGCCACAGTACGGCCGCGGGCGCCGCACCGACCTTCACCGCGCTACACAACGGAGGTCGTGACGAGAAGATCTACGCGTCCGACGGCACCCGTTACTCGGATACCTTCCTCGTGACCGTCGACAGCGCGTCCATCGCGAGCAACGTTCTGAGCCTGTCGTTCAGCGCGACCGGTTCGGTCACCGTCGGCGGCAACACCATGGCGGCGGCGACTATCGTTCCGACGATCCTGGTGGGTCTATACGGCTACGACACCAAAGACTTCATCGTCGCCGCGCACGGTTACGACAGCGCCGACCCGGCGACCCGCAAGCGGAACCTGGAGTACGTCTGGGACAGCACGGCAAGCACCAACCCGACGAACCGCTTCACGCAGGTGTCGAAGGCGACCGACGGTGCCGGCAAGACCACCTGGCAGCTGACGATCGACCTGTCTCTGTGGGCGGACAAGATCAGCGCGAACGTCGTCAAGCGCGCGGAAATCTCCGTCCTGCCGCAACTGAGGGATGCGAATCAGCTGATTGTCGGTCTCAACGCACCCTCGAGGACCTTCAACTTCGTGAACAATGCCTTCGAGAACTACTTCGCGGATATCGTCCAGGTTGCCAAGGCCACCCGCGCGGACGGCAGGAACACTGGCTGCAATACCTGCCACGATCAGCTCGCGACCACGTTCCACAGCGGAATCCGCGGCGGCAACATCAAGGTCTGCAGGACCTGCCACGAAGTCTCGAACGCCGGCTCGCACCTCGAGCTTCAGTCGCGGTCGATCGACTCCTACGTTCATGCGGTCCACTCGTTCCAGGCCTTCGATCCGGGCGACATCAATTTCGCCGACAAGTTCGAGAAGATGGAGTACGAGCATCACACCGCGACGGCATTCCCGCGCTTCGGCATCCAGGATTGCGAATCCTGCCACAAGCCGGGGACCTATGACGTGCCGAACCAGGCGAAGTCGCTGCCGGGTGTGCTCTCCGCGACCGATACGATCGCGACCTGGAGCAGGAATATCGGCGCGATCCCACCCTCGGTCGCCGGTCCGGCGATCAGGGCATGCGGCTCGTGCCACCGTTCGCAGAAACTCAACGCGGACGACGCGGCGGGGCTGGCGATTCTCGACGCTCACTTCGAGAGCATGGGTTACGTCGTCGATGCCTCGACGGACTCGACCGAGCGCGCAACGCTCTGGGCGAGCATCGTCGATAAGATGATGGCGATCTTCAAGTAGCCGCGTGGCATAACGGCGAGGCGCAACGTCAGTCCGCCTCGCCGGTCTTCCGGGCGCAAACCCGGACTTTCTGAGAACAGGGCGCGCCTCGCGGCGCGCCCTGTTTGTTTATTGGCGGAGCCGATTGCGCGGGGTGCCATCGCGCATGCACAATGCTCGCCACCGCGGCAGGCAAATCCGCGCCGCCGGCGAGACAAGCGCAGCGACGAAAGGTCGGTCATGAAGAGCCATCGCAAGGAACTCCACTTCAATCTGCCCGAACGCATGGGTTTCGTGAACATCACCCCGCAGATCGACGCCGCGGTGCGCGAGAGTGGTGTCGAGGAGGGCCTGGTGCTGGTGAACGCCATGCACATCACCGCCTCGGTGTTCATCAACGACGATGAACGCGGACTGCACCACGACTACCGCCAATGGCTCGAACGCCTCGCGCCGCATGCTCCGGTTTCGCAATACCGCCACAACGATACCGGCGAAGACAATGCCGACGCGCACATGAAGCGCCAGGTGA
>JAOUFA010000069.1 GCA_029858545.1 Betaproteobacteria bacterium | reverse complement strand
CTGGTATTGCGGACTTCCTCGCTGACCCTGGATCGGCTGAACCGGTCGGCCACATCGTTGGCGACGGTCACCTGGGTATCGGTGGTCGCACGGATCGATACCCGCAGCTTCGCCGCCACATCGCGCAACGCGGCGCGCTTGGCCGAATCGAGATCCGGACCTTCACCGATACCGTAATACAGCGCGGCGGTATCGGCGGGCGGTGAACGCATCCACGCCGGCTGCTCCTGCCGGCCGCCCGGGAGAAGGTCGCCGGGGCTGGCGCATCCGCCCAGCAAAAAGGTCAGCGCCAGAAAAGCTCCGCACGCCGTACGGTGGGTTGCCATTCGATTCTCTCGCATCGCGCACAGGTCCCTTGGGACAACCGGACTGCATTCTAGCGGTCCCGGGCAGGCGCTAGAAAGCGGAAACCGAACCCAAATGTGAGAGGTTCCCTCTCCCCGACAGATCGTAGGCGAGCCCCCTCGCGGAGGAGGAAGGCGAGCGCCCCCGCCTCGGCTCAGGAGGCGATGTTCCCGCCGCGCGGCAGGAAGAATTCGCGCCCGCAACCGAAGCGATAGACGACCGTACGCGGGCGCTGCAACCAGCGTGTATCGCGTATTTCGGCGGCCGCGACCGGACAGGGAGGATTGCGGTATCCGCCCTGCTCGAGTGTGCGATCGTCGGCGACCTCCTCCCAGATGCCGCCTCGTACCGGACGAAAGTGCCACCGCAGATAGCCGCGCCGCGCGGCCAGCGCAAGCATTTCCTCCGCGTCCGGAACATCGGACACCGGTGCGTGCAGCGCTTCGAAGTGCCGATGCGGCTGACCGAAGGCGACCGTGCACTCGAGCGCCTCCTGTACGGGCGCGCCGGGCCGCATATAAGGCCGCAGTTCCTGGCGCGTGAGATCCCAGCTGCCGAGTTCCCAGGCGACATCCATCACCGAATGATCGAGATCCTCGAGGTGCAGCCACGGTTCATTGCACTGCAGACAGGACGAAGGCACGGGCTCGTAGCTGAAATTCACTTCACCGTCCTGCGTGTGCTCATGCTCGATGAAGCCGTGCCAATGCAGCGACAGCACGATCGGCGTGCCCGCGCAAGGCAGCGCCGCCACCGATATCCCCGCGAGCGGCAAACGGTTGCAGATCATCTGGGTTTCGATCGCATCGATGAGGCTCATGGGAGGCTTCCTCCGGATACCCGCAGGATCGGGCGAGGAAATTAGGCCACATGAGATGGCGCCCGTGTTGCTAGCAATTCGCCAGTCCGGCTGCCAGACGTGCCCCCAGTGCAAGGGTCCGATGCGCGCCATTGCGCGGATCGAGCGATCCGCGGGATATGCGCGGCATCCTCGAGCATCTGGGGCAGTGGGTGGCCCCCGCCGCGCTTGACCCGGCGCGCCCGGCGACCGCATGATTCAGAACAATCGCTCTCGCATATTGTCGGCAAGTGACCAAGCACGCATTCCCCACACACTCACCCGCGGCACGAAGTTGAGCGCGCGCGCCCGCGAACCGAAGGCGGCCGGTGCCGCGCGGCGGCGCACGGCGACCGAGCGGCTCGAACTCGCGCTCGAAGCCTCGCAGCTCGCGCTCTGGGACGCCGACCTCGTCGCCGGCAGGATCCACCTGTCGCCGCTGTGGAAGCAGATGCTGGGCGAGCCGGCTGCGGCGACCGACGCGGCGATCGCCGAGGTATTCGCGCTCGTGCATCCCCAGGACGTCGAGGCGGCGCGCGACGGGCTGGTGCGCGCGGTGAAGGGCGAAACCGGCGATTTCCGCTCGGTGCACCGCGTGCGCCGTGCCGACGGCAGCTGGATCTGGATCCAGAGTCACGGCCGGGTGGTCGATCGCATGCCCGACGGCCGCGCGCGCCGCGTGGTCGGCACCAACGTCGACGTGACCGAGCGCGAGACGGCGAAGCACCGGCTCGCCGCGCGCGAACGCGATCTGCGCGCGATGACCGACAACATGCCGGCGATGGTCGCGCTGATCGACCGCGACATGCGCTACCGCTACGCCAACCGCCGCTACTGCGCGTTCTTCGGGCTCGACCCCGAGGCGATCGCCGGCCGGACGGTCGCCGAAGCGCTCGGCGAGGAGGCCGGCCGCTTCATCGCGCCGTACGTGCGGCGCGCGCTCGACGGCGACATGGCGCACTACGAGCGCGAGATGCGCGACGGCCGCGCGCGCCGGTGGATCGATGTGGTCCTGTTTCCCGACGTGGACGAATCCTGGGAAGTGCGCGGCTGCTACGCGCTGTCGATCGACGTCACCCCGCGCAAAGAGAGCGAGCTCGCGCTGCGCGATTCGGAGGCGCGCTTCAGGAGCCTCGTCGAGCTGTCCTCGGACTGGTACTGGGAGCAGGACGCGAACCTGCGCTTCACGCGCCTGGAGGGCGCGATGTTCTCGCGGCAGGGCATCGATCCGGCGACGCTGCTCGGCAAGACGCGCTGGGAAATCGGTTTCGACAACGTTTCCGAGCCCGAATGGGCGGAGCACCGCGCGCGCCTCGCGCGTCACGAGCCGTTCGCGGACTTCCTCGGCGTGCGTCATGACCCCGACGGCGGGATCCGCCAAGCGCTGCTCGTGTCCGGCCGGCCGATCTTCGACGAAGCGGGTCGCTTCACCGGCTACCGCGGCGTCGGCCGCGACGTGTCGCGGCGGCTGCGCTCCGAGCAGGAACTGGCGCGCGCGCACGCGCGCGTCGAGGAAGCCGAAGCCCGGCTGCGCACCGCGATCGATTCGCTCGACGACGGATTCGCGCTGTTCGACGCCCAGGACCGGCTCGTGCTCTGCAACGAGCGCTACAGGGAGTACTACCCGCTTTCACGCGACGCGATCGTGCCGGGCGCGCGTTTCGAGGACATCATCCGCGCCGGCGCGGAGCGCGGCGAGTACCCGTCCGCGGTCGGCCGCATCGACGCCTGGGTCGCCGAGCGGCTCGACCAGCACCGGCGCGCCGAGTCGACGATCGAGCAGGAGCATGCCGACGGACGCTGGTTGAGGATTTCCGAGCGGCGCACGCCCGAGGGCGGCACGGTCGGCGTGCGCGTCGATATCACCGCGCTGAAGGACGCGCAGGCGCGCGCCGAGGCCGCGAGCCGGGCGAAGGGAGATTTCCTCGCCACCATGAGCCACGAGATCCGCACGCCGATCACCGGCGTGCTCGGCATCGCCGAGCTGCTGCTCGACACCCGGCTCGACCCCGGGCAACGCGCGCAGGTGCAGACGATCCTGCGCTCGGGCCACAGCCTGCTGCGGATTCTGAACGACGTGCTCGATCACGCCAAGGTCGAGGCCGGGTTGCTGCGCTTCGAGTCTGCCCCGTTCGACCTCGCGCGCGTCGTCGAGGATACCGTCGCGCTGCACGCCGCGCGCGCGGCGGCGAAGGGCATCAAGCTTGAGGCACGCTATGACCCGATGGCGCCACGGCACCTGAGGGGCGACGGCGGGCGCCTGCACCAGGTCCTCGGCAATCTCGTCGGCAACGCGGTCAAGTTCACCGAGCGGGGCGGCGTGGTGATCGAAGTCGATGGCTCGCGCCTGAATGGCGATCGCGCGCAGATGCGCGTTGCGGTCCGCGATACCGGTCCCGGCGTCTCGCGGGAGGACGCCGCGCGGCTCTTCCAGCCCTATGTCCAGGCGGGTTCGGCGGCGCGCCGCTCGGGCGGTACAGGCCTGGGGCTCGCCATCTCGCGGCGCCTGGTCGAAGCCATGGGCGGTACGATCGAGCTCGATTCGGCGCCGGGCCGGGGGTCGACGTTCCGCGCGGAGTTTACGCTTCCCCTCGATGCGCCGCCGCGCGACAGCGCGCAGCGGCCGCGCGAGGAGCCCTCCAGTGCGAAACTGCGCGGCAAGGTGCTGGTCGCGGAGGACAACGAGGTCAACCGCCAGGTCACGCTGGCCTTCCTCGAGCGCTTCGGCCTCGATGCGCAAGCGGTCGAGAACGGGGTCGCGGCGGTCGAGGCCGCCGTGCGCGGGCAGCATGACCTCGTCCTGATGGACATGAACATGCCGGAGATGGACGGTATCGAGGCGACCCGCCGCATCCGGGCGCACGAGGCGCGAACCGGCGCGCGGCGCGTGCCGATCGTCGCGCTCACCGCGAGCGTGATGCAGGACACGCGGGTCGAGGCGCTCGCCGCGGGCATCGACGATTTCGCCGCCAAACCGATCGTGCGCAAGGAGTTCGCCGCGACCCTGGCGCGCTGGGTCGGCGGGCAGGTCGCGGTCGATCACGAGCGGCTCGAGCGGCTGCGCGCCGACATCGGCGACGGATTCGTGCGCGTGCTGCGCAGTTTTCTCGAATCCGTTCCGACCATGATCTCGGCGATGACCGCCGCCTGCGCGGGCGGCAATATGCAGGAAGTGCACCGCCTCGCGCACTCGATGCGTTCGAGCAGCGCCACGCTCGGCGCGCTTCGGCTTGCCGCGCTCGCCGCCGAAGCCGAAACCCGCGCGCAGGCGGGCGAGCCGCCCGACGCGCTCGCCGCGCGCATCGCCGCCCTGAGCGCCGAATTCGCGCGCGTGCACGACGAACTCGCGCGGATCGTGGCGCGCGCGTGACCCCGCCCGCGCCCGCCCGGCCCTATCGCTGCATGCCGACGCTCGCGTAAAAGCTCAGCAGCGCTTCGATATCCTCTTTTGGCAGCTCCTTGATGCGTCGCAGCATGGTGCGCGGCACGAAGCGCTTGCCGCTCAGGAAATTGTCGAACTGGCGCCGCAGATAAGGCGTCCACTGACCGGCCAGGATCGCCGCGTCGTTCACCGGGTGCGCGCCCTTCTTGTTGTGGCATTTCTCGCACAGGCGGTTGTGAATGATCTCGCCGCGCCGCGCCAGCTCGGCGTTGACGTCCTGCCGCGGCGCCACGAACGGCCGCCTGGAATAATAGTCGGCGAGATCGCGCACCAACTGCGCGCTCAACTGCTTGGCGATTTCGTTCATCACCGTTTCCGGTTCGCCGGGCCGGTGGAATTCGATCGCGATCCGGTCACCCAGGCGGAACACGTCCATCGTGTTGAAGAATCCCTCGTACGAATAGCCGGCGATGATCGGTACGTCTGGCGTCTGGCTGTTGCCGTCCTTGCCGTGACAGCCCTCGCAGAATTCGACCAGCTGGACGAAATCGCCGGTCGGTACGTCGATCGCGAACGCGGCGGGCAGCGCCAGCGCTAGCGCCAGCAGGACGGACAGCGTGAGATTCAGGGAATGCTTCATGGCCGTGGATCCTCCCGGGCGGGCTTCGCGCGCGTCGCTGCGCAGAATCAAAAAATGATAGTACGGCGCGCAAAATCGCGACAGACCTCAATGTCTTCTCCGCGCCGCGCCGCGCCGAGCCGTCGGAGGGAGGCTTTGCGGGAGGGTCGGACTGGCTCTCCGGGGCGGGGATGCAGTATGCTGCACGGTGAGGATTCTTCCCCGCGTCGTGTTCGAAGGACTGGTGAAACCAAGAACCCATGTGACGCGAGGCGGCGGACGCGCGGCGGGCATGCCCCGTCGCGGACATCAACCCTTGGAGGGGAGCGGCGATTCATCATGTCAATCAGCCACAACGATGCGGGCCAGGACCTGCGCACAATAGTCATCTCCGGCCGTCTTGACGTAATGGGCACGGACACGGTCGCCACGCGGCTCATGGAGCTGACCGCTGCGCCGAAGAAAGGCGTGGTGGTGGACCTCTCCCCACTCAAGTTTCTCGCTTCGGTCGGTATCCGCGCGCTGATTACCAGTGCCAAGGCGGTCCAGCAACGCGGGGCAAAGATGGTCCTGGTCGTGCGAGGCAACTCGACGGTCATGATGAGTCTCGAGGCCACCGGCGTGAACGAATTGATACCTGTCTTCGACAATGTCGCGGATGCGGAAAGGGCGGCTGTCGGCTGAGCGGTGGGATCGGAGCGGTCCGTGTCGTCGTGGTCCGACGAGCTCATCATCGGCGCTACGGGCATGGAGCTGAGGCGTGCGTCGGAGTGGCTCGATGCCGCGTGCCGCGGACGCGCCGCGCCGCGGGAGCCGGTGGAGCGGCTTCTGCTTTGCCTGAACGAGGCGCTGACCAACGTCATGGTCCATGGTGGCGAGACGGCGCTCTCTGCGCCGATCCGGCTGCTGCTGGAATTCAGGTTCGATCCGGGCGGCGGCGAAGTCGGAGTGACGGTGTCGGATGCCGGCCTCGCCTTCAATCCCCTGTCTGCACCGAGGAAGGCATTGCCGAAAACGCTCGACGAAGCCTTGCCGGGTGGTCTGGGCCTGGTCATGATGCGCGGTCTTTCCGATTGGCTGGACTACCGGCATGAAGCCGGAAGAAACCACCTGACCTTTGGCGCGCGCTGGAAGCTGCCGTGAAGCGTCCCGCGAGCATGCATTTCCGCCGAGGAACCGACCGCAGGATCGCGCCCGGACCGGTGGCGCAGGAACGGCGACGCGGCGCGCGGCGCGATCCGGGCATTCAGTGGATTGCGCTGTTCCGAGACGCCGACCCGCGCGAGCTGGACGAGGCATTGGCGGATTGCGAGGTGATATTGCTGTCCGCGGGCGAAACGCTGCTGCGTCCGGGAAGACGCAACCAGAACGTGTACATACTCTTGTCGGGCAAGCTGACCGCATATCTGGAGGAAGACGCGAACCCGGACACCGCGATCGAGATCCTTCCGAGCGAATGCATCGGCGAACTCTCGGCGATCGATGGCGAGCCGATCTCGGCGCTGGTGCGCGCGGCTTCGGATGCACGCATCCTGCGACTCGACAAGGACGTGTTCTGGAAGCGGTTGATCAAGCTGCGCGGCGTGGCCGAAAACCTGATGACCACGCTGAGCGCGCGCATGCGCCGGGCAAACGAAAGAGCGCTCGTCGTGCAGCGCGAACGGCTCGAGCTCAAGCACCTCAACAAGGAACTCGATGTCGCGCGCCAGCTCCAGGCGGGCATGCTGCCGCTGCAAAGGCCGCTGTTTCCGGGGCGCTCGGACGTCGAAGTGTGCGGATTCATGGAGCCTGCCTCGAAAGTCGGCGGGGACCTGTTCGATGCGTTCTTTGTTGACAGTCGCACCTTGTTCATCTGCATCGGCGATGTTTCCGGCCACGGCATCGCGGCCGCGCTGTTCATGGTCCGGGTGATCGGGCTGCTAAGGACGCTCGCCATGGACACGATGCGGCCCGACAGGATCCTTGGCGTACTCAACGACCGCCTTTGCATCGGCAACGACACCAACCTGTTCGTGACTCTGTTTTGCGGTTTTCTCGACGTGACGAGCGGCGCGTTCGTGTACTCGAACGGCGGGCATTGCGCGCCGATGCGGTTCACCCGTCTCGAAGGCAGGCTGCTGCCCTTGCCCAAGGGAATGCTGGTGGGAGCGTCGAGCGGCAGGCGCTACACCAGCCTCCAGTGCAAACTGGAGGTCGGGGAGACGCTGCTTTGCTATACCGACGGCGTGACCGAAGCGGAAGACCCCGCCGGCATCCAATTCTCGGTACAGGGTTGCCTCGAATTGTTTCGTGGCGGCGGCGCGCGCCCGCTGCCCGTGCTGCTGGATTCCCTCTACGAAAAGGTCATCGGCCACACCGGTTCGAGGCTGTTGGCCGACGACTGCACAATGCTCGCGCTGCGCCGGCTGGCCGCATAGGCGCGTCGCGCCCAGCGACAAAGCATGCACCGCGCAGCGCTCAGCGCCTGCGCAAGGCTTCAACGGCAGCCGGCGATCCAGAACCGTTGCGCGCGCCCGCTAACTCGCCGAGGTCAGGTTCTCGCCCCTGAATTCATTGCGCTCAACCTTGTCGATGCATCTCACCACCAGCTTATTCAGCGCATCCGGGCTAAACGTAGTGATGTTGGATTTCTTGGAATGATGCATCAACGCCGACAAGGCTGCACCCAACTCCGATGCGGCAAACGCGGCCGACAGGCCGTTCTTCATGACATCGATGAAGTAAGGGTAGAACAGGTGCCCGGTAATGCGCGCATCCCCGCGTCCAACCTGGTACTTCCCGCCATACGCGGGGTCGACCAGCGGATCTTCGAACTCTTCCGCGATTCTCGTGGATTCCTGCGCATCCAGGGGAAGGTGTATCAGGTACTGCTTGTTCTGGTATTGGTAGCAGGTCAATGACCCACCGTTCGAGAAGCCCAGCGCGAAGGTCATGCTGGGATCCATGTGCGGATTGTGATTCTTGGTGAATCTTTCGGTGATGTTCAACAGCACCTCATTCGACATTTCATCCGGGAAGACCTGCGTGCCGAACTTTTCGATCAATTCGTCGTCGTTCAGACAGACGATCACGTCGTTGTTGCCGACCCGCGGCTTGATCGTCTCGAAGCCGATGCCCGTGGGTACGATGATCTGCGGGCCCAGGTAGCTGTTCAGGTATCCCGGCGTGATGATCGGGACGTCGTCCGCCCTCCTGAACCTCGTCTTGATTTCGGCATCCAGCGTGTCGATCGGCGGGTGCGGCGAGACCAGCAGGTACGTTCGGCCGTGCGCATTGCCGTTGAAACATTCGCGCGGACCCCAGATATGCGTATGGATCTGAACGATGTTCACGTCGTTATAGACGTAATTGTTGATTTCCTGCTGCGCAATGGACGATTGGTCGTCGGGCAAGATGATCTTGAACTGGATGTCCACCTGCATCGCGGAATAGAGCGCCACCAGGCCCAGGAAGACATTTGTCGTGTTGCCGCCTGAATTGGGGGGCGACACGTCTTTCCTCGCGATGAAATATTCCGGGTGATCCTTTACATCGAGCCTCAAGCGGAAACCGTCTTTGTCCTTGGTGACCGTTTCGAGCGGAATCTTGTTGTAGCGAAATTTCGGAATGTCCGCAAAATCCTCGACGAAATAGTCGTTCACCGGCACGCCGATGGCGCGCATTTTTGGCATGAGTGTGCTCACGGCCCAGTCCTTCCTGTGTCCTCAATCAATTCAATGGGGGAAACAGCAATTTCAATAGAGCAAACAAACTAGGAAGCGAACTATCTTGCCAGAGATTCGGAAATAGAAAGAAGCCCGCGGCAGAAGAATTGCCTCGCCATCTCATCGACCCGCGGTGGCCGGCCGGTTCGTTTGCGCGACCTTCACGAACACGAAGCGAAGGACACGCCGGCGATGTCCGGGCTGCGGCGCAGCCTTCGTCACCGCGCATGACGCTTCAGCGACGTCAACCGTCGCAGCGATCAGTTCGCGCCGCCCGCGACCCAGTCGATGATGGCCTGAATGTCCTGTGCGCCCAGAGTAGATCCCGGCGGCGGCATTGGATTGCCGCTGCACGCGGCCACCCCGGAAGAGCGCGCTTGAATCTTGTCGACCAGGACGCTACTCGAACGGCGCGGATCGCCCGGCGTCACGCGAAATCTCGTCGCGCATCCCACGCTGTTTCTGTTGATCAGTGCCGCAGCGGAGGACCCGCCGGTCAAATCCAGGCCTCCGGAAGGTACCGCGCCGGCGTGGCAACTGGTACACCCGGCGTTGTCGAAGATCGCCTGAATGTCGGCGGCCAGCGTTCTTGCCGTGCCCGCCACTCCCAGAATGGCGGATGCGAGTGCCGCACCGCCCGAAGCGGGCATCACTGACAACGTGACATAGTTTCCGGAAGGAAGCGTGCTGACGGGAACGGACACGACCATCGAAGTAGACGTTACCGAAGTCGGAGTGATGCGGGTCGTTCCCAGGCTGCTCGACATGGCAATGGTCATGCCGGCGGCAAAATTATTGCCGGTCAGGGAAACCGTGGCGGGGGTCGCGGCGACGACAATACCCGCGGGTGATACGGAACTGATCGTGGTGCCGGTACCCCCGGTGTTGTTGGCGCTGCTTGACGCGCCGCCGCCGCCACAGGCCGCGAGTCCGGACAACAGCACGATCAGGCCGCAACGCCTGATCGTGCGGGATCTGGAAGAATCACCGCTGAGGGATTCGTCCATGGAACTTCTTCCCGGGCGCATTCGTGCAATCACCGATCGCAAGCCAACCTGGCCGCTCAGATCAGGAAGCCCAGATCCGGCGTGGAAAAGTTGGCCAGATTCGGGAACACTGCGGCGATTTCGGCGGGCGCCAGACCGAACCACTTCGCCAGCGTGGCGGCATATTCATCGACGGAAATTTGCGGGATCAAATTTCCGGAACCCACATCGAGCGGATTGTCGATGCCCGCGGCGGTATTGGTGACCGCGGTCATCGGAAAGCCGCCTTGGTGATAGATCGCCCTGCCCCTGACCGCGCCGCCGACCACGAAGTGATGCGCCCCCCAGCCATGGTCGGTGCCGTCCCCATTGCTGGTAAAGGTCCGGCCGAAGTCCGACGCGGTAAACAGGGTCACATTGCTGCGCATGTCTGATTGCGTTCCCGCACTGACGTCGATCAGACTGGACAACGAGGTATCGAAATACTCAATCGCATGGGAGAGCCTCGCCATCAGATCGGCATGCCCGGGCGCCTGACGGTCATGAGTATCGAATCCGCCCAACGTCACAAAGAACACCTGCCGATGGGCGCCGAGAACATTGCGGCCCGCGATGATGCGTGCGACGGTTTGCAACTGGTCGGCCAATCGGTTGCTGGCCAGAACATTGGTGTTGGGATTGGTATATTGACTTGGCGGGGGCACGACCGCCGCGCTGGTCTGGGACATCACAGTGCTCAGGTCGGCCTGCGCGGCGATCGCACGCTGCACCACCGCCGCGTGCTCGATCTCGAACAAATTGCCGCTGGTCGCCGCGCTGACAACGGACTGGGTGAAGTTTCCAGCCGAACCGAACAGGTTGTTGAAGCCGCTGATCGCGACAGGCGTGCCGTTCGCGTTGATCTGATACTGGTTGATCGTTTCCCCGGCGAGAAACGCGGTGTTTCCGGACAGTGACAGGGAGGTGAAGTTCTGCGCGGTGTTGCTCGACTTGATCTGGTCCGCGATGCGCCCGCCCCAGCCGTAGCTCCTTTTCAGGGGGTCGGTGGAATTCCACTGCGCGGTCTGGTCGCTGTGCGAGAACAGATTGGCCGGCCTTTGAACGGTGCCCGACCGATACGCGACCTTGTCCGGAATCGGCATGAGAAGCGGCCCGACATTGGCGACGATCGCCGCGCGACCGGCGTCGAAAAGGGTCTTCATGGGCGCCATTGCGGGGTGAAGCGCGAAGGAGCGTGTACCGACCGAGTCGACGATGGGGGTGGTCGGAACGATCGGCAACAAACTGGCTTGAGGCAGGGCGATCGAGGCCCCGCCACCGATATTGCGCGCGGCCTGGTAGCCGCTCCAGGAAGCCGCGTCGGTGGCAATGACCGTGTTGTTATGATCATTACCACCGCCCAGAAACACGCAGACGAGCGCCTTGTAGTCGGCGTTCAAGGTCGCCGCCGCGGCGACATTGATCGAAAACAGATTCATCGCGAACGGCGCGCTGACCGACCCTGCCGCGGACATCAGAGACGCCCTCAGCAGGAATTCGCGGCGCAACAAGTCGATTTTCCCGGACAAGAGGTTCACCCGCCTACTTCTGCACCAGATATTCGGGCGATGCGACGGTCAGGAAGACCGCCAGATACACCTTATTGGCCGGGCTGTTGTTGGCGTTCGATGCGATGGCGGAGAGAATCTGGCTGCGCAAGGCGCCGGACATCTGATTTTGCAGGAGCAGCAGATTGATGCGCCCGATCAACTGGTCGGGCACCGCCGCCAGCGCCAGCTCGGGTGCGTAATCCGCCTTGATGTCGCGATTGGTCCCGATTCCCACCGAGACGGCGTCGCGCATGAAATTCAGATAGCCGAACACCGAGGTTTCCTCGGTAATTTGCATTTCGGGCGCGTTCAGGTTGGCGGCGATCAGGCTGGTGTTGGGGGGCTGGAATTCGGGACGGTAGAAATTGAACACGGAAGGTGAACGCATCGGCGTTTGTCCCAAAGACCGCAATGGATTGTCGGTGCTGGTCAGCTTGAACCGACCGGAAGCGGATCTGACGTGAAACGCGCGCATCCAGTGCGCCAGCCTCAGCACCGGCTCGCGCAATTTGCCGCTCGAATTGCCGGTCGGAGGAACGAGCGCCTCGGGGTCCAACAGTACGGCTTTGATCACCGCCTTCATGTCGCCTCGTCGTCCCTGTCCGTTGTCGTTGAATGCGGCGCTTACGCGGGCGATGTAGGCCGGGCTCGGATTGCTGGTGACCATGCGCTGTATCAGCTGGCGGCCGATGAATGGGCCGACGTTGGGATGATTGAAGAGCGTGTCCAACGCGATTTTCAGACTGTCCTGCGCCGAGGTATTGGCCGGGATGGTGACGCCCAGGAAGACCTTCTCCAGCGTTTCATGGTAGGCGGGATAGCTTTGCATCTGCAGCCAATCGCGATTGGGGTCGGGGGTG
>JAOUFA010000068.1 GCA_029858545.1 Betaproteobacteria bacterium | reverse complement strand
GCCAGCGGCGAGGGCCGCGGCCGCGACACGGGTGTTGTCGGCGGAATCGATGATCATGTAGACATCCGTGTCGCCGAAGGCGAAGTACAGGGTCTCGAGCTTGCCGCCGAGCGACTGGACGAGTTTCTCGATCGCCGCGCGGCGCGCTGAGCCGCCGTCCTTGAGTACGCCTTTGAGGCCTTCGGTGGTATAGCTGGCTTGGACGAGATACTTAGGCATGGGTCACCTCCGTGTGTGCTGTCGCGAGCGGGCGCCGTAACGGTCACGATGCGGCTGGCTCGGCCCGCGCGATGCGTGCAGCGCGCCCGGATCGCTCACGGTACGCGGAGGGGCCGGATGGGTATGATGCGCCGGTTGGGTGCATTTGGCGAGTGGTGCGCGAGCCCGCTCGGTCCATGCGCCGATCGCCAGCGGACCGAGCAGCGCGCCGCGGGGCGCCTGCGACGGGTTTGCGGGCGCGAACTTGCCTGGCTGATTGATTGCCCGGCGACTTGCCACTAGACTCTGCTCGGATCGCCCTCTTCGGGCGCGCGTCGCGGAGCGAGATTGACACAATGGGCATGTGCGCGTTTCGGGGCGGGTTCAAGCGCTGCATTGCGGTGCGCCGGTGCGTCTCCCAGAGGTCACAGCCCGATTGATTTCCCTATCGCCCTGCGCAAACCCTCGTCGCGACGCGACCCTGGCACCGACTACCCGAATTCTGCACTGTCGCGCGGCAATGGCGTGCCGCGCGCGGCATAACTCGCGTGCACGGCGGGGGCGACTGCCCGTACACCGGGATCGAACGCTTCTTTTCGTTTCGTCGCCAAGACGCAGCGGTTGGATAGCGGCGTAGGAGAAAGCTCATGTACGTGATTGACCAGGAACCGATTCCAGACTGGCTCTACGACGAGGTACAGGACTATTTCGCCATTCCGATTCCGTTCGAGCCGCGCACCGTCTTGGACATTGGCGCCAATATCGGCGCTTTCGCGCAGGAAGCGCACAGCCGATGGCCGAATGCGCACATCATCTGCTGCGAACCGATGCCGTTCAATGTTTCCAGGTTGCGCAGGAACGTCCATGCGGACGCGCTCATCATCTCCGCGGCGGTGCGGGAGCGGAGCGGCGTCGCCGAGATATTCGTCGGCGACAATTTCGTAACAGGGGGATTTGTCCAGTTCGGCCGCCAGACGCAGCAGACGATTCTCGTCGAGTGTATTGCCGCGAAGGATCTGCCTTCCTGCGAACTCGTGAAGATTGATACCGAAGGCTGCGAAGTGGAAATCTTGAAGGGCCTTGCCCTGCAGGCGACCAGCGCCGTTCTTCTTGAGTACCACAGTCGCGCGGATGCGGAGACGATCAAGTCGCTTCTCTCCCCCGCCTTCCGCCTGGTGACTGCGGATTCAGGCGAGGCACTGGGGACGTTCGTGTTCTTCAGGCGCTGACTTCATTCTCGAAAGAACGGTCTGGCGCTGGAAGCGGGGCCGCGCAGCTGCGGTCGGCCGCTTTTGCTTCTCGCCGCCGTCACTGGGCTTGCCTGCGGAAGACCTATCCTCTGCTGAGTGAGTAAACCTTAGGCAAGGAGAGGACAAATGAACATCGATGTGCCGGTGAAGGGGGAACGTCTGCCATGACGTGATGCCAGACTGCGACGCGGGCGTGCGGACAAGGCGAGAATTGCTATCCCTTCCTGAGCAGCTCCCAGCTGCCTTCGCCGCCCAGGCGGGTGTAGATGGCCGTCAGCGCCTGGTCTTCGTGAGGAAAGATATGGTCCGCGCCAACGAGTGCATCCAGACCGGTTCTTCGCATGACATCGAGCACCTGCTTCTTCAGTCCGCTGAACACCATGACGATGCCGTTTGCGCGCAGGCGCTCGACCAAGCCGCGCACCACTACCTCACCCGAGGCGTCCATCTGGTTGATGCCGTTGCCCACGATCAGCAGGTATTTGGCCGTGGGTCTGTCAGCCACGGCGGCAAGCACGGCATCCTCGAAGAAGGGCGCGTTGGCGAAATAGAGCGAAGCATCGAAACGCAGCGCTACCACGTTGCGGCTGGTGGGCAGACCGGGATGGCTGCGGACGTCGCGCAGCGCCCCGTCGGGGTGGCGACCGAGTTCGACCACGCGCGGGCGCATGGTGCGGTATAGGTGGATCATGATCGCCAGCCCCGCGCCGAACAGAATTCCCTTGTCCAGGTGCGGCGCGGCGAGCAGCGTGACGACGAAGGTAATCAGCGCCACCAGGCCATCGCTGCGGCTCGCCTTCCAGGTGTGCTTGAGCGCGGCGGGCGTCACGAGGCCGGTCACCGCCAGCAGGATAATCACGCCCAGCGTGGCCTTGGGCAGGTGAAAGAGGTAGGGCGTGAGAAAGAGCAGTGTCGCGACCACGAACAGGGCGTTGAACACCATCGCAAAGCCGGTCTGGGCGCCGGCCTGCAGGTTGATGGCCGAGCCGGTGAATGAGCCGCAGGCCGGATAGGACTGGAAGAAGGCGCCACCCAGGTTGGCCACGCCCTGGCCGATCAGTTCCTGGTTCGGGTCGATGCGCTGCTTCGTGCTGGCGGCGATCGCCTTCGCCATCGCGATCGACTCCATGAAAGCCACGAGCGCGATGATGACGGCCGCCGACAGCAGCGCCAGCACGCCGTCGAAGGTGAGCGTGGGCACGCGAAACGCAGGCAGACCCTGCGGAATGTGGCCCACCACGTCGCCCCCGCCGGTGAGACGCAACTCGCCCTGTTCGATCTTCCTGATCCGCCAGGTCTGGCCGTCGACGACGGTGTTCGGCGGCAATTGGCCCTCCCGGTGCAGGGTGGCCTTGCCGTCGGCCGGCGCGGCGCGCAGGAAGACCATCCGCTTGAAGTCCTTCATGCGCCGCTCGTTGTCCGCGGCCAGATCGGCCGCGTCGAGCTGGGTCACGTGGAGCTTGTGGCGCAGCACGGCGGCCGCGCGCGGGTCACTCGCCTCGAGCTTGCGTAGCTGCGCCGTCTGGTTGTTGGCCAGGATGTTGAGTTCCTTGATGCGCTGTTCGGCCTGGGCGTAGCGCAGCGCGCGCTCGCGCGTATCCGCGTCGGCGATCTGCTCGGGCATACCGCGCAGACTGCGCTCGAAGCTCACGCTCTGGCTGACCACGATGGTCACCGCCACCGCGATCAGAACACTGAGCCTGGAAATCGACTTGATGCGCTTGAGCCCCAGCATCAGGGCGAGCGAAAAGAGTGACATGACGAGCGTGGGCCAGTGGACCTGCGGCAGCTCACCCAGCATCTCCCCGATGTCCTGCAGGAAGGAGTCGCTGCGTCCCTTAGGAATGCCCAGCAGCATGTCCAGCTGGGACAGGCCGATGATGATGGCCGCCGCATTCATGAAGCCGAGGATGACCGGATGCGAGACGAAGTTGACGATGGTGCCCAGCTTGAGCGCGCCCAGAGCGAACTGGATCGTGCCCACCATCAGGGTGAGCAGCAGCGCGAGCCCAATGAACTCCTGCGAGAACGGCGCCGCGAGCGGCGTCAGCGCGGCCGCGGTCATCAGCGAGACGATCGCCACCGGCCCCGTGGCCAGCTGCCGCGACGATCCCCACAGCGCGCCCAGCAGCGCCGGCACGAAGGCCACGTACAGGCCGAAGTGCACCGGCAGGCCCGAGAGCTGCGCGTAGGCCATGGCCTTTGGCACCAGTACCAGCGCGCCGGTAATGCCGGCGATCAGGTCACCGCGCAGTACCAGTGGTGAGATTGGGAACCAGGCGATGAAAGGGACGAAACGCCGCAGGCGTGATCGGAACGAGAAGCTCTCACTCATCTTCGGAGTGCATGTCGTTGTGCAGGCGCGCGGGAACATTCTAACCCGCCCGTCCTGCGCATGAGCGTCGGACCCAGTGCGCTCGATGAAGCGAATCGCAACAGTCGGCTATCCGGCATGGTTCGTCCCTTCCTTTTCACGAATCCTGCGCCACACAACCCGCGCAGCCCACGCAGGCACGACGAGGACGGCCAGCCAGCCAAGGAGAATCACCACGGGTTGCAGCGCGCGCGGCAGCAGGTCGGCGTGCGGTCCGGCGAGAAGGATCACCGCGAAGAACGCTGCCGCCGCAACCGGCACGAACACCCCGAGGTAGGTGACGAGTGCGAGTATCAATCTGAGAGGTGTGTTCATCGAAGGCGAATGCGCGCGCGCGGCGAGCTGCTTACGAATCGGAGGGTTGCCGCGCCGAACCACGGTCGCCTGTACGTAGCGCGCGCCGCCATCCCCGCCACGCCCATACACTCAGCGCCGCGGCGTGCGAGAGCGCGCAGCACACCGATCAGATTCAGCGCGAGCCCGGCGACGAAGAGCAGCCAGTGCGGCGCATGCAGGCGTGCCGGATCGAGCGCGATCAAATTGAGCGCCGCAAGCACCAGCGCCGTGCCGCCGGCGAGCAGCGCGAGGCTCACGAGCGGCGAGACGCGGCGCGGATCCTGCTCCAATGCCTGCATGGCTCGGTCTCCCGGGTGCCTGGCCTTCGATCCGGCAATTGGACCACAATCTGCGCGGCATGTGCGGGCAGTCGATACGACTATCATGAACGCCCTACTAGGAGGAACATTCGCTATGTCAGGCATCGATATCCGGTCTGTGCTCCCGATCACCGTCGGCGGTTTCTTCGCGCTCAGCGCTCTTTCCGCGGCGGGGCAGCCCGTGCACAGCGCCGTCGACCACCATTTCCGCGTCGTCACGCTCGTCAAAGGATTCGATCATCCTTGGAGCCTCGCCTTCCTTCCGGATGCTCGCATGCTCGTGACCGAACGCAACGCACCGGCGCTGCGCCTCGTGCGCGAGGGCCGGCTCGATCCGCGTCCGATCGCCGGCCTGCCCGAGGTGGCGGTGGGCGGGCAGGGCGGTCTCTTCGACGTGGTGCCGCATCCGCGCTTCGCCGAGAACCGGTTCGTCTATCTTTCCTATGCCGCGCGTGGCGCGGGTGGCGTTGGCACCGAGCTGGCGCGCGCCAAGTTAGAGGGTGGCCGGTTGGAGGCCCTGCAGGTGCTCTTTCGCCAGATCCCCAAGGGGACCAGCGGGCTGCATTTCGGCGGGCGCATCGTGTTCGATCGCGCGGGGTATCTCTATCTCACGCTCGGCGAGCGCGGTGAAAAGGAGCGCGCGCAGCGTCCCGATGACCATGCCGGCTCGGTCATCCGGCTGCACGACGACGGCCGCGTGCCGGCCGACAATCCCTTCGTCGGCAGGACGTCCTGGAAGCCGGAGAAGTACACCCTGGGACACCGCAATCTGCAGGGCGCGGCGCTGCACCCGGTGTCCGGCATGCTCTGGACGCATGAGCACGGCCCGCAGGGCGGCGACGAGGTGAACGTGATCCGCGCGGGCGCGAACTATGGCTGGCCGGTGATTACCTATGGGGTGAACTACGGTACCGGCACGAAGATCGGCGAGGGCACGGCCAAACCCGGGATGGCGCAGCCGTTGCATATCTGGGTGCCGTCGATCGCGCCTTCGGGGATGGCGTTCTACACCGGCGACCGATTCCCGCGCTGGCGGGGTAGTCTGTTCGTCGGTGCGCTGCGCGAGCGCATGCTCGTGCGTCTTGCGCTCGACGGCGAAAAGGTGACGAACGAGGAGCGCCTGCTGAAGGACGTGTTGGGAAGAATCCGCGACGTGCGCTCCGGTCCGGACGGCTACCTCTATCTTCTGACCGATGAGCCGAACGGCGTGCTCGCGCGCCTCGAGCCGGCTTCCTGAGGAGCGCCTGCGCGGCCATACGGCAGTACTTCGGGTGAATGCGCTGTGCGGCCTGGCGCTGCGAATCCGCGTCGTGCTGGGCGAGGCGGCGCGGGATATGGGAGAGGATGCGTGCAGTCGGTGCTTGGTGCTCTAAAAACCATGAATTATCAAGGGGAATGCGGGGCGTCGGATCCCGCGAAGTGGGGGATCATTCGGTGCGGTTGTAACCGAGTGCTGGCATCCGGGTCTGCCGGGCTGCCACGTCGCGTAGCAGCCGTAAGCGTCGTTTGATATGAATCATGTTCGTGCGCATGGCTCTGCGGTCCAATTCTGGCGCACGCATGGGAGCACCGGGCCTTAGGCAAGATGAACGCTATGTGTGTCATAAGAGGATATTGATGCGGTTTTTTCGTACCGCTGTCGTGCGGTCGGTCGTAGCAGTGGCCCTGATGCTCATCGCTGCCGCACCCTGTTGTGCCGGAATGTTTCCGGCCAATCTGGCCATCGCGGGTCACGGTGCGGGTGGCTCGGCGCCCGCGTCGCCCTGCCATGACGGCGACGATGTAGAAGGTGAATTGGGAACCTGCCCGCTCGCCACCGGCATAGACCGCACTGTCGTGCCGCATTTGCTCCTGCCTGTCGGTGATGCGCAAGATGCCCCTGCCGCGATCGCGATCCACACGAGCTTCACCCTCGTCGTGCGACAACCCACGCCACCACGACGCGCACCGCCTCCTCGGGCGGCGTCTGTTCCACTCTTTCTGCTGCACCGCCATCTCCTGACTTAGCAGTCGTCGCGCCGGATCGCGACGCGCAGGGCTCCTGCGTGCGGATTCGGTCCTATACGTCTGCCGCCGCGGGGCAACTTCGCTCCCGGCGCACGCCTCGAAAGGAGATGTATGTCGATTGATACGGTTCTTCCACGCGCGGCGTCTGCCAGCGCGCCGCTTGACCTTGCCGGAATGGGAATCCTCAGGCTTGCGGGTGTATGCCAGAGGGACGGAAATGCCGTGCCGAACCCGGCATCTGCCGCCCGACTGCGCCGCGTCGTTGGCATGACACGGACAGGCATCGCGTACGCCGCGATTGCCTGCGCGGGCCTGTTCTCGGAGGGCGTGTTCGCGCAGGTCGACCCCTACGCCGCACTCACCGCCGAGGCACTCGCCAACAATCCAGAGATCCGCGCCGCGCGCGCGGAACGCGAGGCGGCGCGGCAACGCGTCTATGCCGCTGGCGCGCTGGACGACCCGATGGTCGAAACCGGCGTCGTCAATATGCCCGCGACCTCGCGCTCGCTGACGCAGGAGGACATGACGATGAAGATGATCGGCCTGTCGCAGCGCCTGCCTTTTCCCGGCAAGCGCGACCTGCGCCGCGAACTCGCTGCGCGCGATGCGGATGCGAGCGCGCAGGGCTACCGCGAAACCGTCAACCGCGTGCTGCGCGAGTTGAGAATCGCCGTCACCGAAGTCCAGGCCACCGCGGACGCCGAGCGCATTGCGCTCGCGAGCCGCGACACGCTGCAGCGCCTCTTGCGGGTGGCCGAGGCGCGCTACGCGGTCGGCCAGGGCAGCCAGGCCGACGTGCTGCGGGCGCAGACGCAGGTGACGAAGATGTCCGACGAACTCGCACGCCTCGCGCGCGAGCGCGCCAACGCGCAGAACGAACTCAGTCGCCTGCTCGCGCGGCACGACGCTCCGGCGCCTGCGCTCGATTTGCCGGCGCCGGCCGAGGACCTGCGCCTCGACCCGCCGCGGCTGCTCGAGGAAGCGCTGCGCCAGCGTCCGCAACTGCTCGCGCTGCGCGCGATGGCCGACAAGGGCGCGCGCGGCATCGATCTCGCGCGCAAGGACGGCTGGCCGGACTTCGACCTCAGGCTCTCCTACGGCCAGCGCAGTCCCGCGCCGGACGGCATGCGGCGCGAGAATGTCGTCTCCTTCACCGTCGCATTCAATCTCCCGGTCTGGCGCGGCTCGAAAACCGAGCCGCGCATCGCCGAAGCGCATGCGAGCCGCGACCAGGCGGTTGCCATGCTCGACGCGCAGCAGCAGGAACTCGGGATGCGGCTGCACCACCAGGTGCTCGCCGCTGAACAGGAGCTTGCGTCGCTGCGCCGCTACGAACGCGAGATCCTGCCCCAGGCGCGGCTCACGGTGGATGCAGCGGCGAGCGCCTACCGCGTGGGCCGGGTGGACTTCCTCACCCTGCTCGACAACCAGATGGCGGTCCTCAATTACGAAACGGCGCGCGTACGCGCACTCGCCTCGCACCGCAAGGCGCTCGCCGAAATCGATTTCCTCACCGGCCGCCTGGCGCGCGCTGCGCAGGACGGCCCGGAGCTTTCCTCAGGAGCAAGACCATGAGCCGCACGACTCCCTTCATCATCGCACTCGCGCTCGCAGCCGCCGCGCTCGCCGGCTACTGGCTCGGAACGAGCGAGCCGCCGCCGCAGACGGCTGCCGCAGCGGCCCCGGGCGCCGCGTCGCCGCCGGCACGCAAGCTGCTCTACTACCGCAACCCCATGGGTCTGCCCGATACCTCGCCGGTTCCGAAGAAGGATTCGATGGGCATGGACTACATTCCGGTGTACGAGGACGGAGCGCCGCAGGCGGCAAGCCACGCGGTGATGCTCTCGCCCGAGCGGGTGCAGAACCTCGGCGTGCGCACCGAGCCCGTCGCGCTGCGCGCGCTCGTGCGCACCGTGCGCGCGCTCGGCACCGTGCAGGTGGACGAGCGGCGCCTCGTGACGGTTTCGCCCAAGTTCGATGGCTGGATCGATCGGCTGCAGGTAAACACCGTAGGCCAGGCCGTGCGCCGCGGCGAGCCGCTCATGCAGATCTACAGCCCGGAACTCGTCGCCGCGCAGGAGGAGTATCTGATCGCCGCACGCGGACTGCGCGAGGCGCTCGGGCAGGACGGCGAAGCGAAGGCCGCCATGCAGCGGCTGCGAACCGCGACGCTGCAGCGGCTGCGCAACTGGGATATCGAAGCGCGCGACCTCGGCGCCGTACTCAATAAGAGCGCGTCGCGACCGACCCTCACCCTGCGCTCGCCGACCACCGGCGTCGTGCTCGAAAAACGCGCCGTACAGGGCATGCGTTTCATGTCCGGCGAGATGCTCTTCCGGATCGCCGATCTGTCGGCGCTGTGGATCATCGCCGAGGTCTACGAGCAGGATCTGGGTCTGGTACGGCTCGGGCAGAGTGTGAAGATTACGGTACACGCCTATTCAGGGCGCGAATTCGGCGGTACGGTGGCGTTCATCTACCCGACGCTGAACGCCGAGACGCGCACCGCGAGGATGCGCATCGAACTCGACAATCCGGACGGGTTGCTGAAGCCCGACATGTATGCCTCGCTCGAACTCGCCGCAGGCGAAACCCTGCAGGTGCTCGCGGTGCCCGACTCGGCGGTGCTCGACAGCGGCACGCGGCAGGTGGTGCTCGTCGAACGCGGCGCGGGCCTCTACGAGCCGCGCACGGTCAAACTCGGCGCGCGCGCCGACGGCTATGCGGAGGTGCTGGACGGTGTGCGCGCGGGCGAGACGGTGGTGACGCGCGCGAACTTCCTGATCGACGCCGAGAGCAATCTGAAGGCGGCGCTCGGCGGCCTGGCGGCACCCAAGCCGGTGGCGGCGTCCCCGGCCACGACGCACCGCGCCGACGCGCAGGTTGAGGCGATCGACGCCGCCGCAGGCGTACTCACCCTCGCCCATGGGCCGGTGGCGAGCCTGAAGTGGCCGGCGATGACGATGGAATTCAAGGTCGCCGAGCGCGCGCTGCTCGCCGGGCTCGCAGCCGGAGCCAAAGTAGGCATCGAGTTCGAGGAGCGCAGTGCGGGCGAATACGTCATCACGCGCATCGCGCCGGCGGCGCCGGCCGCCGCAGCGCAAAACGATCACAAGGGGCACTGAGATGCTCGCCCGCCTCATCGAGTGGTCGGTCCGCAACGTCTTTCTCGTCCTTCTCGCGACACTCTTCGTCTCGGGCGCCGGGATCTATGCCCTGTCGCGCACGCCGCTGGATGCACTGCCGGACCTCTCCGACGTGCAGGTCATCATCTACACGGACTTCCCGGGCCAGGCGCCGCAGGTGGTCGAGGACCAGGTTACCTACCCGCTCACCACCGCGATGCTCGCGGTGCCCAAGTCCAGGGTGGTGCGCGGCTTTTCCTTCTTCGGCGCCTCCTTCGTCTATGTCATTTTCGAGGATGGTACCGACATCTACTGGGCGCGTTCGCGCGTGCTCGAATACCTGAACTTCGCCGCGGGCAAGCTTCCCCGGAGCGTCACGCCTTCGCTGGGGCCCGACGCAACCGGCGTGGGCTGGGTCTATCAGTACGCGCTTCTCGGTGCGCAGCGCACGCTCGCCGAATTGCGCACGGTCCAAGATTGGTATCTGCGTTACCAGCTCACCAAGGCACAGGGCGTCTCGGAGGTCGCCTCGCTTGGGGGCTTCGTGCAGCAATACGTGGTCACGGTCGATCCGCGCAAGCTGCACGGCTACGGCATCTCGCTCATGGCGGTGTCGGAGGCGATCCGGCGCTCGAACGCCGATGTCGGCGGGCGCGTGATCGAATTGGGCGAGACCGAGTACATGGTGCGCGGCCGCGGCTACCTGCGCGGCCAGGACGATCTCGAACAGCTGGTGGTCAAGGCCGACCGCGGCGTGCCGGTGCTGCTGCGCGACGTGGCGCGCGTCGAACTCGGCCCCGACGAGCGGCGCGGGCTTGCAGAACTCAACGGCGAGGGCGAAGTCGTCGCCGGCACGGTGGTCGCGCGTTTCGGCGAGAACGCGCTCGACGTGATCCGCAACGTGAAGCAGCGCATCGCCGAGGTCGCTCCGGGCCTGCCGCCCGGGGTCGAAGTCCGCACCGTCTACGACCGCTCCGAACTGATCCAGCGCGCGATCGACACCCTGAAGACGACGCTGCTTGAGGAAGGCGCGATCGTCGCGCTGGTGTGTATCGTGTTCCTGCTGCACCTGCGATCGGCGCTGGTCGCGATCGTCATGCTGCCGGTGGGCGTGCTGATCGCTTTTGCGATCATGAAGGCCCAGGGCATCAACGCCAACATCATGTCGCTCGGGGGCATCGCGATCGCGGTCGGCGCGATGGTCGATGCCGCGATCGTGATGATCGAAAACGCGCACAAGCACCTGGAGCGCGCCTCGCCCGGTGCATCGCGTACGGGGATCATTATCGAGGCCTGCCGCGAAGTGGGGCCGGCGCTCTTTTTCAGCCTGCTCGTCATCACGGTGTCCTTCCTGCCGGTGTTCACGCTGGAGGCACAGGAAGGACGGCTCTTCGCGCCCCTCGCGTACACCAAGACCTACGCGATGGCGGGTGCGGCGGCGTTGTCGGTGACGCTGGTGCCGGTGCTGATGCTCCTCTTCATCCGCGGCCGGGTGCTGCCCGAGCACAGGAACCCGATCAACCGCTTCCTCATCTGGCTCTATCGGCCGGCGATCGCCTGGGTGATGCGCTGGAAGAAGACCACCCTCGCTCTTGCCGTCGTCGCGCTCGCGGCCACGGTCCCGCCGGCGATGAAGCTCGGCACCGAGTTCATGCCGACCTTGAACGAAGGCACGCTCTTCTACATGCCGGCGTCGCTGCCCGGTATGTCGGTCACCAAGGCGGCGGAACTGCTGCAGCTGCAGGACCGCATCATCAAGAGCTTTCCGGAGGTCGCCTCGGTGTTCGGCAAGGCCGGACGTGCCGCCACCGCGACCGACCCGGCGCCGCTGGAGATGTTCGAGACCGTGATCAACCTCAAGCCCGAGCGCGACTGGCGCCCCGGCATGACGATCGACAAGCTGATCGCGGAGATGGACGCGCGACTGCAGTTTCCCGGCGTCGCGAACGCCTGGACGATGCCGATCAAGGCGCGGATCGACATGCTCTCCACGGGCATCCGCACGCCGATCGGCATCAAGGTCTTCGGCAGCGACCTCGAGGTGATGGAGCGGGTCGCCAAGGAAATCGAGCGCGTGGTGAAGAGCGTGCCCGGCACCACCTCGGCCTTCGCCGAGCGCATCACCGGCGGCTATTACCTCGACATCACGCCCGACCGGGAGCGCCTGGCGCGCTACGGTCTCTCAGTGGCCGACGTGCAGGAGGTGATCGCTGCGGCGCTGGGCGGGGAGACGGTGACCACCACTGTCGAGGGACGCGAGCGCTTCGGCGTGATCGTGCGCTATCCGCGCGAGTTGCGCGGCGACCCGCAGACCATCGCGACACAGGTGCTCGTTCCCGCGATGGGCGGGGCGCAGATCCCGCTCGGCCAGCTCGCGCGCGTCGCGATCAGCCGGGGTGCACCGGCGATCCGCACCGAGAACGCGCTGCTCTCGGCGTACATCTACGTCGATATCCGCGACCGCGACATCGGCTCCTATGTGCGCGACGCGCAGGCCGCGGTCGCGGCGCAGGTGAAGTTCCCGCGCGGCACCTACATCACCTGGAGCGGGCAATTCGAGTACATGCAGCGCGCGATCGAGCGATTGAAGATCGTCGTGCCGTTCACCCTCGCGATCATCTTCGTGCTGCTGTATATCAACTTCCGGCGGCTGACCGAGACGCTGATCGTGATGCTCTCGGTCCCGTTCTCGCTCGTGGGCGGCGTGTGGTTCATGTCCTGGCTCGGCTACAACATGAGCGT
>JAOUFA010000472.1 GCA_029858545.1 Betaproteobacteria bacterium | reverse complement strand
GTCTGCGCAAGCGGCTGCGGCGCGATCTGCGCGAGCCCCGCGCCGGCCGATCCCGGTTGCGGCGGTGCCGACTCGCCGGACTCGGGGCCGTGCGCGAGCGCCGCGTGCAACCCGGGCAGTGCGCGCGCTTCGGCGGCGGCGAGTGCGCCCTCCGGCGCACGTGCGTCGCCCTCGGCGGACCGATCGCGCGCCGCCGGCACGGCACCGCGCCCCGCCGGCGGTGCGCCGCGCGGCAGCGTATCGATGCCGCTTGCCGCAAATGCGGCAGCTGGACGGGTCGCGTGCGAATCGTCGGTCGCTTCCGCCGTGACCGGCGACGGGCCGGTGAGGCCGATGCCGGGCGCCGACGCCGACGCAAGGCCCGGCAATGCCATCGGCGGCATGTCGGGCGGCGCGCCGCCCGCAGAGGACCCGGACGATTCGCCGGCGGGCGATTCGCCCGGCGCTGCCGCGGTCGCGACCTCGGGCGATGCCGCCGTGCCATCCGGCGCGAGCAGTGCGAGGCCGAACAAGGCGCCGAATGCCGGCGCCTCGTCGGCCCCGGCCGATGCCTGCGTATCGCCGCGCGCGGGCTGCGCTTCGTGCGTCGCGATCGACAGACTCTTGACGGTGATGGTCATCGACGCCCGCCTCAGGCGCTGTAGGCCGCGCTGCGCGGTGCGCGCGCCGCGAATTCGTCCTGCTGCTTTTGTTGCGCACGCCGATCGACCAGCCGGGCGGCGCTCGCGCGCCGCTCGACGATCGAGCCGTAGGCGCGCTCGCGCCGGAGTTCGCGTTCCCAGCCGGCGCGCGTCGCCGCGACGCGGTCAGCGGCCTGCGCGCAGATCGCGCGCTGCTGAGCGAGCGCGCTTTCGAGCTGGGCGGTGAACGCGCGCAGATTCGCCAGGCGCGAGGCGTCGGTGCTGCGCGCGAGACGCGCCCGGCTCTGGTAGTCGGCCAGATAGCCTTCCAGCACCGCGAGCTTGTCCTCGGTCTGGCGCTGCTCGGCGAGCGCGGCGCCCAGTTCTGCGGCGGCCTGGTCGCGGTTCTTCTTCGTGATTTCGATCAGGATTTCGATCGGTCCGGCGTGTTTCATGGCGTGCCCTTTCAGTGCGTGGCGGATGCGAACAGCGCTCCGAGCGCACCGGCGCTCGAGGCAAGGTCGGCTTTTTCGGAGAGGTCCTGCTGAAGAAGTTTTTCCATGCGCGGGTAAAGGGCGATCGCCTCGTCCACCAGCGGGTCGCTGCCGGCCGAATACGCGCCGACCGCGATCAGGTCGGCGTTCTTCTGGCGCCGCGCGTAGAGTTGCCGGAAGCGGCGCACCAGCGCGAGTTCCGCGGGATCGCACAGGTGATTCGCGAGGCGGCTCACCGATTGCTCGATATCGATCGCCGGATAGTGCGCCTGGTCGGCGAGCGAGCGCGAGAGCACGATGTGGCCGTCGAGGATCGCGCGTGCGCTGTCGGCGATCGGATCCTGCGGGTCGTCGCCCTCGGTGAGCACGGTGTAGAAAGCGGTGATCGAGCCGCCGCCGCCGATGCTGTTGCCGGCGCGCTCGACGAGCTGTGGCAGGCGCGCGAATACCGACGGCGGATAGCCCTTGGTGGCAGGCGGCTCGCCGATCGCGAGCGCGATTTCGCGCTGCGCCATCGCGTAGCGCGTCAGCGAATCCATGATCAGCAGCACATGGCGGCCCTGGTCGCGGAAGTACTCGGCGACGGTCGACGCGTAGGCGCCGGCCTGCAGCCGCATCAGCGGCGCGGTGTCGGCCGGAGAGGCGATCACCACCGCGCGCGCGAGTCCCTCCGGGCCGAGGATCTGCTCGATGAATTCCTTCACTTCGCGGCCGCGTTCGCCGATCAAACCGACGACGATGACCTCGGCTTCGGTGTAGCGCGCCATCATGCCGAGCAGCACGCTCTTGCCGACGCCCGAGCCGGCGAACAGACCCATGCGCTGCCCGCGCCCGACGCGCAGCAGCGCGTTGATCGCGCGCACGCCGACGTCGAGCGTGCGCTCGATCGGGGCGCGTTCGATCGGATTGATCGGTCGCGGCGAGAGCGGCGCGCTCGCTTCGCAAACCAGCGGCCCGCCGCGGTCGAGCGGCCTTCCGGCGCCGTCGAGCACGCGGCCGAGCAGGCCGTTGCCCACCGGCAGGTGCTTGGCGCGGTCCTCGGCGCGGCGCGCGGGACGGTTGGCCTCGCCGAAGCGCGGCAGCACCCGCGGACCGGGCTCGGCGATCACCGCCGCGCCCGGTCGCAGTCCGTGTATCTCGCTCGAGGGCATCAGAAACAGCTTCTCGCCGGAGAAGCCGACCACCTCGGCCTGTGCGTAGGCGCCATGGTCCTGTTCGATGCGGCAGGTGCTGCCCACCGCGAGCTGGAGACCGGTGGCTTCCATCACCAGGCCCGCGACGCGCGTGAGCCGACCGCGCGCATCGAGCGGCTGTACGTCGCGCACCGCGGCGGCGCACTCGGTCAGGTAGCGCGTGAGTTGGGCCTCGATCGTTTCGTCGGCCGGGCCGCGGATCATTGCAGCACCTCGGGGGGCAAATCGGATTGATCGCGTTCGGTGCCGGACGGTCGCCGCTCGACGCGCGCAAGGGCGCCGACGATCGACGCGGCGACCGCGTTCCAGCGTGTCTCCAGCGTCGCGTCGATTTCGCCGCTCGAGGCCGCCAGCCGGCAGCCGCCCTGCGCAATGTGTTGGTCCTCGACGATGCGCGCGTGCAGCCGCGCGAGGTCGTCGCCGAGGGAGTCGCGTACCGTCTGCGCGTCGGCCGGATTGAGCAACAGGCGCGCGCCGTGCGCCGAGTTGGGCAGCGCGCCGAGCGCCTCGCGTACCGCGGGCAGGATCGCGCCCGGTGTGGTCTGGATCTCGCCGCGCAATACCTGGCGCGCGATGACCAGCGCGAGTTCGACCACCGCGTTGGCGATCTGGTCGGACAGGCCCCGCAGCGCCAGTTCGG
>JAOUFA010000067.1 GCA_029858545.1 Betaproteobacteria bacterium | reverse complement strand
TTGGCGAAATCGGCTTCCGGCCAGGCGGGCAGACTGAAGGGCAGCGCGCCGCCGGTCTTCGCCACGACCTCCGGCACCGATCCGGCGAGGGCGGTCTTGACGAACGCCTGCACATCCTCCTGCACGATGCGCCCCTTCGGACCGCTGCCCCGCACCTGCGCGAGATCGACGCCCAGTTCGCGCGCAAACTGTCGTATCGAGGGGCTCGCGTGCGGCTTGGAAAGCAGTTCTTCACGCGGCTCGCGCGGCACCGGACGTCCCAGCGCCGGTGCGGGGGCAGGCGCCGCCGCGCGCGCGGGAACCTTCTCGGCGACGGGTGCGGCGACCCGCGGCGCGCGCTTCGCCTCGGCGCCGGCCGCGGGCGTCGCCGCGTCGACGTTCAGCGCGAGAATCGGTGAGCCCTGCGACACACGGTCGCCCACGCGCAGGCGCAGCTCCTTCACCACACCATCGGCGGGAGAGGGAATCTCCATCGTGGCCTTGTCCGACTCGAGGGTGACCAGCGTCTGTTCCTTGGTCACCGTCTCGCCGGGCTGCACCAGCACCTCGATTACCCCGATATCCTTGAAATCGCCGATATCGGGAACCTTTACCTCGAGCAGACTGGACATGTGTTCCGCTTTTTCAGATAGTCACGTGTCGCATTGCGGCGCGCAGTGCCGCGCTGCGACGGATCGTGGTTCGTTATACGGTGGTGGGGTCGGCCTTGTCGGGATCGAGACCGTACTTGGCGATCGCCGCAGCGACGGTCTTGGTCTTGCCCTCGCCCTGCTCGGCGAGGGCCTGCAACGCCGCCACCGCGACAAAATAGCGGTTGACCTCGAAGAAGTGCCGCAGCTTCGCGCGCGAGTCGGAGCGCCCGAACCCGTCGGTGCCGAGCACGCGATACACCCGCTCGCGCGGCACGAAGGGGCGGATCTGATCCGCGTAACTCTTCACGTAATCGCTCGCCGCGATCACCGCGCCCGCGCGAGCCGCAAGACACTGCGAAACATATGCGCTGCGCGGTTTCTCCTCGGGATGCAGCAGATTCCAGCGCTCGACGGCGAGCCCGTCACGGCGCAGTTCGGTGAAACTGGTCGCGCTCCAGACGTCCGCCGCGACGCCCCAGTCAGCTTCGAGCAAATCGGCCGCGGCAAGCACTTCGCGCAATATGGTGCCCGATCCCAAGAGCTGCACGCGTGCTTTCGCCTTCGCGCCCGCGGCTTTGCCCCCCGCCTTCTCGTCCGCCGCGCGCAGCAGGTACATCCCCTTGAGGATGCCCGCCTCGTCACCCGCGCGCAGCGGCGGATGTTCGTAGGCCTCGTTCATCAAGGTGATGTAATAGAACACGTCCTGCTGTTCGGTGACCATGCGGCGCATGCCCTCATGCACGATTACCGCGAGTTCATGACCGTAAGCCGGATCGTAGGAAACGCAGTTCGGAATCACCGAGGCGAGCAGTTGCGAGTGGCCGTCCTCGTGCTGCAGACCTTCGCCGTTCAGCGTGGTCCGCCCGGCGGTCGCACCGAGCAGGAATCCGCGTGTGCGCTGATCGGCCGCCGCCCAGGCAAGGTCGCCGATTCTCTGCATGCCGAACATCGAATAGAAGATATAGAACGGCAGCATCGTCAGATTCGAGTGGCTGTACGAAGTTGCCGCGGCGATCCATGAGGACATCGCGCCCGCCTCGTTGATGCCTTCCTCGAGGATCTGACCGGCCTTGTCCTCGCGGTAGTACATCACCTGGTCGCGATCGACCGGCTCGTATTTCTGTCCTTCGCTCGAATAGATGCCGAGTTGACGGAACATCCCTTCCATGCCGAAGGTGCGCGCCTCGTCGGGCACGATCGGCACGACGTGCTTGCCGATGCCCTTGTCGCGCAGAAGCGCCGTGAGCAGGCGCACGAAAGCCATCGTGGTGGAGATTTCGCGGCCTTCGGACCCCTTCAGTATCGCCTCGAACACCGCGAGCGGCGGCACCTCGGGCGGGCGTTCGGCCTTCACGCGCCGCTGCGGCAGGTAACCGCCCAGCGCCTGCCTGCGCCGGTGCAGATATTGCATCTCCGGAGAATCCGCAGCGGGCTTGTAGAAGGGCAGCTTCTCCAGCTGATCGTCGGGGATCGGGACCTTGAAGCGGTCGCGCATCTCGCGGATCGTTTGTACGTCGACCTTCTTCAGCTGGTGGGTCGGGTTCTTCGCCTGTCCCTGCTTGCCCAGGCCGTATCCTTTGATCGTCTTGGCGAGGATCACCGTCGGCTGGCCGCGATGCTTCGCCGCGGCGGCATAGGCCGCGTAGATCTTGTGCGGGTCGTGGCCGCCGCGGTTGAGGCGCCAGATGTCCTCGTCGGTCATGCGCGAGACCAGTTCCAGCAGCTTGGGATGTTTGCCGAAGAAATGCTTGCGCACGAAGGCGCCGTCGTTCGCCTTGTAGTTCTGGTATTCGCCGTCGACCGTTTCCTCCATCACGCGCAGCAGGTTGCCTTCCTTGTCGCGCGCGAACAGCGGATCCCAGTACGAACCCCAGATTACCTTGATCACGTTCCAGCCGGCACCGCGGAAATCGCTCTCGAGTTCCTGGATGATCTTGCCGTTGCCGCGCACCGGACCGTCGAGCCGCTGCAGGTTGCAGTTGACGACAAACACCAGGTTGTCGAGCTTCTCACGCGATGCCATGCCGATCGCGCCCATCGATTCGGGCTCGTCCATCTCGCCATCGCCGCAGAAAGCCCACACCTTGCGGTTCGCTGTCTGCGCGAGTCCGCGCGCGTGGAGATACTTGAGGAACTTCGCCATGTAGATGCTCTGGATCGGCCCGAGTCCCATCGACACAGTAGGAAACTGCCAGAACTCAGGCATCAACCAGGGGTGCGGGTACGAGGAAATGCCGTGGCCATCCACCTCGCGGCGGAAATTCAGCAACTGCCCCTCGCTCAGCCTCCCTTCGAGGAACGCGCGCGCATAGATGCCCGGCGCAGAATGTCCCTGGAAATACACCAGGTCGCCGCCATGGCCACCGTTTGACGGATCTCCGGTGGGGGCATGCCAAAAATGATTGAAACCGATGCCGAACAGCGTGCCGACTGATGCGAAGCTCGCGATATGTCCGCCCAGTTCATCGTCGGTCTTGTTGGCCTTGGCGACCATCGCCATCGCGTTCCAGCGACAATAGGAACGGATTCGCTCCTCGAGCGCGGGGTCGCCCGGTGAGCGCTCCTCCAGATGGGGTGGGATCGTGTTGAGGTAGGCGGTACTCGCGGTAAACGGGATATACGCGCCCGAGCGGCGCGCCTTGTCGATCAGCTTTTCGAGCAGGAAGTGGGCTCGCTCGGGACCCTCGCGCTCCAGGACCGCCTCGAGCGCATCGAGCCACTCCTGGGTTTCGAGTGCATCAGGATCGTTCGCCGCGGGCGATTGGGGAACTGCCGACATGACTTCCTCCAGCTTGTGGCATCGGGGAGTGAGCGCAGGCCTTGTGAACGAGCGCCCGACTCGCGAAGCTTAATACGTCCCATCCGGGACGGCGAAATTCCCGCCTTCAGAATGTTGCGTATTATGAAATGCCTTTCCATATCATGCAATACGCCCGACAGTTCCGCGCGCCGACCCTCCTTCGGCCGGGGTGGCGATGCTAGACTGCCGCCCCTTTGATGCGGGGGAGAAATGAGCGCAAGAATTATCGACGGCAAGGCCCTGGCGGCCTCGGTTCGCGCGTCGGTCCGCGACGAAGTCTCGGTGCTCGCCGCGCGCGGCATCCGCCCCGGACTCGCGGTGATCATCGCCGGCAAGGACCCCGCCTCTCAGGTCTACGTCCGCAACAAGCTGCGCGCCTGCGAGGAAGTCGGCGTGCACTCGGAATTGTTGGCCTTTCCGGCCGACGTTTCCGATGCGACGCTCATCGGGAGCATCGAAGGACTCAACCGCGATCCGGCGATTCACGGCATCCTGGTGCAACTGCCGCTCCCCAAGTCGCTCGACGCCGCACGCATCCTGGCGACAGTCTCTCCCGCCAAGGATGTCGACGGATTTCATCTGGAAAACATCGGTGCGCTCGTCACCGGCCAGGCCGGCTTCGTGCCGTGCACGCCGGCCGGTGTGATGCGCATGCTCGCGCAGGAAAATCTTCCGCTCGCCGGGCGCCATGCCGTGGTGCTCGGCCGCTCCAATATCGTCGGCAAGCCGATGGCACTGCTGCTGCTGCAAAAGGACGCCACGGTCACCATTTGCCACTCCAAGTCGTCGGATCTCGCCGCCATCACGCGCCAGGCCGATGTCCTCGTCGCCGCGGTCGGGCGCGCGAAACTCGTCACCGCGGACATGGTCAAACCGGGCGCCTGCGTGATCGATGTGGGCGTGAACCGGCTTGCCGACGGCAGCCTTGCCGGCGACGTGGACTTCGCGTCGGTGAAGGAAATCGCCGGCCTGATCACGCCGGTTCCCGGCGGGGTCGGACCGATGACCATCGCGCTGCTGCTCGTCAACACCCTGCGCGCCGCGCGGCTCGCCGCCGGAGAGCGCGCCTGAACCGATGAAGAATCCGCTGCTCGATTTCTCCGGCCTGCCCCGCTACGACGCGCTGCGTCCCGAACATATCGCGCCGGCGATCGATCGCCTGCTCAGCGAAGGTCGCAGTGTGCTCGCGCAGGTCACCGCGCCGGCGGTCGCTCCGGGCTGGGACAGCATCGTGGCCCCGCTGGAGGATGCCAACGAACGCTTGTCGCGCGCCTGGGGACAGGTCTCGCATCTGCACGCGGTGCTCGACAGTCCCGCGCTACGCGCCGCATACAACGAGAGCCTGCCGAAGATCACGCAATACTGGACCGAGCTCTCGCAGCACGGCGCGCTGTTCGAGAAGTATCGCCATCTGTTCTCGTCGAGCGAGTTCGCTCGTCTGGTGCCGGCGCGCCGGCGCATCGTCGAGAACGCGCTGCGCGACTTCCGCCTCGGCGGCGCCGAATTGCCTTCCCAACATAGACAGCGATTCGCGCAGATCCAGGACGAAGTCGCGGCGATCTCGGCGAAGTTTTCCGAGAACCTGCTCGATGCGACCAACGCCTACTCGATCGTGATCGAGGACCCGGCGCGCGTCGCGGGGATACCCGAAGACGTGCTCGCCGCAGCGCGCGAATCCGCGCAGAAGATCGAGGGCGGCGCGCGGGCGGGGTGGAAATTCACCCTGCACGCACCCTCGTACCTGCCCGTGATGCAGTACGCCGAGGACCGCGCGCTGCGCGAGACGATGTACCGCGAAAACGTGACGCGCGCCGCGGAATTCGGGAGGCCGGAGTGGAACAACGGCACGCTCATCGTGCGGCTGCTCGAGCTGCGCCGCGAGGAAGCGAAGCTGCTCGGATTCGCCGATTTCGCGGAGGTATCGCTGGTACGCAAGATGGCGCGATCCGCCGCAGAAGTAATCGGCTTTCTCGAAGATCTCGCGCGGCGCTCGCGTCCTCACGCCGAGCGCGACGTCGCCGAACTCCAGGAGTTCGCGCGCGCCGAGCTGGGGCTCGGGAAACTCGAGGCCTGGGACCTCGCCTGGGCGGCGGAAAAGCTGCGCACGCGGCGCTACGCCTATTCGGAACAGGAAGTGAAGCAGTATTTCCCCGAGGATGCGGTGCTCGGCGGCCTGTTTTCGCTCGTCCAGACTCTGTACGGGGTGCGCATCGCGCAAAGCAGCGCGCCCGTATGGCACGAGGACGTACGATTCTTCGATCTGCGCGACGCGGACGATCGCCTGGTGGGCCAGTTCTATCTCGATCTCTACGCGCGCGAGACCAAGCGCGGCGGCGCCTGGATGGACGACGCGATCGGCAGACGGCGCAAGGCGGGCGCGATCCAGACGCCGGTCGCCTACCTCAACTGCAATTTCTCGCGACCCAGCGGCGGCCGCCCGGCGATGTTCACGCACGATGAGGTCATCACGCTGTTTCATGAGTTCGGCCACGGCCTGCACCACCTGCTCACGCGCGTTGAGGATCTCGGCGTCGCGGGCATCAACGGCGTCGAATGGGATGCGGTCGAGCTGCCCAGCCAGTTCATGGAGAATTTCTGCTGGGAGTGGGACGTACTGGCGCGCATGACGCGCCACGTCGACAGCGGTGCGCGTTTGCCGCGTGAATTGTTCGAGCGCATGCTGGCGGCGAAGAATTTTCATTCGGGTCTCGCGATGCTGCGGCAGATCGAGTACGCGCTCTTCGACATGCGCCTGCACGCGGGCTTCGCGCCCTCGGCCGGACGTGGCGTGCTCGAATTGCTCGATGAAGTACGGCGCGACGTGGCGGTGTTCACGCCTCCCGCCTACAACCGTTTTCCGAACAGCTTTTCGCACATCTTCGGCGGCGGCTATGCCGCGGGCTATTACAGCTACAAATGGGCCGAGGTGCTCTCGGCCGATGCCTACGCGAGCTTCGAGGAAGCGCGCGATGCGGGTGCGTCCGCGGCGGGCGTGCTCGATACGGCACTCGGCGCGAAATTTCGTGACGAAATTCTCGCTGTCGGCGGCAGTCGCCCGGCGGGCGAATCGTTCCGCGCGTTTCGCGGCCGCGAACCGAGCGTCGCGGCCCTGCTCAGACACAATGGTATGATCGCCGCATGAATCGCGCCGCAGCGCTCGCCCTGGTTGCTGCCACCTGCGCCTTCGTGTACGACATGTACAGCGCGGCGCACGCGCAGCAGATCTACCGCTGGATCGACGATCAGGGCAGGACTCACGTCAGCGACACGCCCCCGCCGCCCACTGTCCGGCGCTACGACAGGAAGCGTTACGGCGGCGGCGCGGTCGACAGCGGCATCGAGTCTTTCGCTTTGAAGCGCGCCATGCAGCAGGCGCCGGTGACCTTGTACACCGCGCCAAGCTGCAAGAATCCTTGTGCGCTCGCGCGCGCGGCGCTCAACCGGCGCGGCGTGCCGTTCAACGAAGTGCAGGTCTGGAACGCGGCCACCAACGCCGAGCTGGAACGGGTGACGGGTTCGCGCGAGGTTCCGGCGTTGCGCGTCGGCAGCTACGTGCAAAAGGGATACACCCAGGAGATCTTCGACAACGCGCTGGACATCGCCGGCTATCCGCCCGCGGGAACGCTGCCCGCGCGCAAGCAAGCGGCTCCCGGTGCGCCCGAGGGTTTTGCGTCCGCGGGAGGACCGGCGAGTGCCGCCCCGGATCCAACCGAGACGACACCGCAGTCGCCGCCCGGTCCGTACGCACCGCGCTTCGGTGGCGATTCTTCCGCAAGTCCTGCCGGAAGCGCGCCCAACGGGGCGCCGCCCGGCGGCCCCTACACGCCGCGCTTCGGCCCTGAGTGAATCGCGCGCGGCGCCACCGTGCCGTGCCGCACGACGCACGATGAAGTTCGCCAGCTGGAACGTCAATTCGCTGAAGGTTCGCCTGCCGCAATTGCTCGACTGGCTTGCCGGCGCGCGGCCCGACGTCATGTGCCTGCAGGAGATCAAGACCGAGGATCGCGGCTTTCCGCACGAGGCGATCGCTGCCGCGGGCTACCGGAGCGTGTATTCCGGGCAGAAGACCTATAACGGCGTCGCGATCCTCGCGCGCGAAGTGATCGCCGAAACCTCGACCGGCATTCCCGGTCTTGACGACGAACAGCGGCGCGTCATCGCGGCAACCATCGGCGCGACCCGCGTCGTGTGCCTCTACGCGCCGAACGGCCAGGCTGTCGGCTCGGAGAAGTTCGCATACAAGCTCAGATGGTACGCGGCGCTGGAACGCTGGCTGCGCGACGAACTTCAAAGATATCCGCGTCTCGCGCTGCTCGGCGATTTCAATGTCGCGCCCGAGGATCGCGACGTCCACGATCCGAAAGCCTGGGAAGGCCAGGTGCACGTCTCCGAACCCGAGCGCGCGGCCTGGCGCGCGCTGCTGGCGCTTGGATTCAAGGACAGCTTCCGGCTGTTTGATCAACCCGAGAAGTCGTTCTCCTGGTGGGACTACCGCATGATGGGATTCCGGCGCAACGCGGGACTGCGCATCGACCAGATCCTGCTCTGCGATGAGCTCGCGCGAACCTGTACCGCGGCCGGCATCGACAAGGCGCCGCGTAAACTCGAGCGCCCGTCGGACCACACGCCGATCACCGCCGACATTTCGTCCTGACCGCGCCCGCGCGAGGCGCGCCGCGGCATCAGTCGATCGTCTCGTACGCCGGCAAAGTCAGGAATTCGACGTAGTGATCGTCGGTGACGAGCCGCTCGAACAGCTTCGCGCCGTCCTCGTACTTGCCCGCCGTCCAGGCCGCATCCCCCAGATGGACTTTCACCTTGGGTAACTCCTCGGCAACGAACTGCCGGATCATCTCCTTGCTGACCTTGCGTCCGTCTTCGAGCACACCCTTGGGCGAGCGGATCCACTGCCAGATCTGCGAGCGCGAGATCTCCGCGGTCGCGGCGTCTTCCATCAGGTTGAACACCGGCACGCAGCCGTTGCCCGCGAGCCAGGCGCCGAGGTACTGGATCCCGACCGAAATGTTGTTGCGCACACCCGCCTCGGTGATCGGTTTTGCCGGCTGGAAGTTGAGCAAGTCCTTCGCGCTGAAGCTCACGTCGGGACGCTGCCTGTCGTACTGGTTGGGCCGCGGCATGTGCTGATCGAACACCGCCTTGGCGATCGGCACCAGGCCCGGGTGTGCGACCCAGGTGCCGTCGCAGCCGTCGGTGACCTCGCGCAGCTTGTCCTGACGCACCTTCTCCAGTGCGGCGTCGTTCGCCGCCGGATCGTTCTTGATCGGAATCTGCGCCGCCATGCCCCCCATCGCGGGCGCACCGCGCCGGTGGCAGGTCTTGATCAGCGCCAGCGCATAGGTTCGCATGAACGGCGCGGTCATCGTCACCTGGGCGCGGTCGGCGAGGCAGAAATCCTTGTTCGAGCGAAACTTCTTGATGCACGAAAAGATGTAGTCCCAGCGGCCGATGTTGAGGCCCGCCGAATGTTCCTTCAGTTCCCAGAGGATCTCATCCATCTCGAAGGCCGCGGGGATGGTCTCGATCAGCACCGTCGCCTTGATCGAACCCTGCGGCACGCCGAGCTCCTTTTGCGCCATCACGAAGACGTCGTTCCACAGGCGCGCCTCGAGATGCGATTCGATTTTCGGCAGATAGAAGTAGGGACCGCTCGCGCGTGCGAGCAATTCCTTCGCGTTGTGAAAGAAGAACAGCGCGAAGTCGAAAATGCTTCCGGAGACCGGCTGGCCGTCGATCTGCACGTGCTTCTCGTCGAGGTGCCAGCCGCGCGGACGCGGGATCAACACCGCGATCTTGTCGTTCAGCTGATAGCGTTTGCCCGCCTGCTCGAAGGTGATCGCGCGGCGCACCGCGTCGCGCAGGTTGAGCTGACCGTCGATCATGTTGAACCAGGTCGGGCAGTTCGCGTCCTCGAAGTCGGCCATGAAGGTCGAGGCGCCGCAATTGAGGGCGTTGATCACCATCTTGCGATCGGTCGGACCGGTGATCTCGACACGCCGGTCGAGCATGTCCTTCGGTTGCGGCGCGATGCGCCACTCGGAGTCGCGGATCTGCTTCGTCGCAGCGAGAAAATCGGGCAACTTGCCGGCGTCGAATTCCTTCTGCCGGAGGGCTCGCGCGGCGAGCAACTCCTTGCGACGCGGACCGAAGGCGCGGTGCAGTGCGGCGAAAAAAGCGAGTGCTTCGGGGGTGAGTATCCGCGCGAACTCGGCGGTCACCGCGCCGGTGAGCGTCATGCCGGCCGGTAGCGAAGTCGACGGGTGGGGAGTGGGCATGCCGGGACTCCTGAGAATATTGAATTGGCGTGGGATAACAATTCTAACGTCGGAGCATGGCCCAAGGGATACGAGAAAACCCTGGCCCCCTCAGTGAATCTTATCGGCAGGCAAGCTATGACCAGATCGCCATGGAGAGCCGCCTCCATGACGGCATCGATGGGTCGCGCGGCCTAGTGCTCGGCGCCGTTATCGCTGTCGATTCCCAGTTCGGTGATCTTGCGGGTGATCGTGTTGCGCCCGATGCCGAGCAGATTCGCGGCCTCGATGCGGCGTCCCCCGGCGTGTTCGAGGGCCTTTGCGATCAGCAGGCGCTCGAACTGCCGTCCGAGGTCGTCCATAATGCCGGCCTCGCCGCGCGCCAGACGCCGCGCGGCCTCCTTCTCGAGCTCTGCCAGCCAGTCTCCCTGCGGCGGTCCCTGCGGCGGGTCGCGGAATTCGGCAGGCAGATCGCCCGCCTCGACCGTCTGTCCCGGTGCCATCACCGTGAGCCAGTGGCAGAGATTCTCCAGTTGCCGCACATTGCCCGGAAACGGGCAACGCGAGAGCTGCGCCAGCGCGTCGTCGGACAAGTGCTTCGCATCGACGCCGAGCTGGATGGCACTGCGCCGGAGAAAGTGCCGTGCCAGCAGCGGAATGTCCTCGCTCCGCTCGCGCAGCGCAGGCATGCGGATACCGATCACGTTGAGGCGGTGGAACAGGTCCTCGCGAAAAACCCCTTCGCGCACGCGCTGCTCGAGATTCTGGTGGGTTGCCGCTATGACGCGTACGTTGACCTGCAGTTGCTCGTGCCCGCCGACGCGGTAGAAGCTGCCGTCCTGCAGCACGCGCAGCAGGCGCGTCTGCAACTCGGCGGGCATGTCGCCGATCTCATCGAGGAACAGCGTACCGCCCTCGGCCTGCTCGAAGCGTCCGCGACGCTGAGCCTGGGCGCCGGTGAAAGCGCCGCGTTCGTGACCGAACAACTCCGACTCGAGTAGATCCTTGGGCATCGCCGCGGTATTGATCGCCACGAAGGGTTTCGCCGCGCGCGCGCTGTGCCGGTGCAGTGCTCGCGCAACGAGCTCCTTGCCGCTGCCCGATTCTCCCGTGATCAGCACCGTCGCGCTCGATTGCGACAGCCGACCAATGGCGCGGAAGGCTTCCTGCATCGCGGGCGCCTGACCGAGGATCTCGGCCTGGACCGTGGCTGCCTCGGCGGGCTCGGCCACGTGCCGGCTTTCTTCGAGCGCGCGACGGATCAACTCCACCGCCTGATCGACATCGAACGGCTTGGCGAGATACTCGTAGGCGCCGCCCTGGAATGCCGCGACCGCCGATTCGAGGTCCGAGTAGGCGGTCATCACGATCACCGGCACCGCGGGATAGCGTTCCTTGACCTGCCGCAGAAGCTCGAGCCCCGAGGTGCCCGGCATGCGGATGTCTGACACCAGCACCTGCGGCGCGGCATGAGCGAGCGCGTCGAGCGCCTCCCGTGCCGAGGCAAAGACGCTATGCACGATCGCCTCGCGGCCGAGCGCCTTCTCGAACACCCAGCGGATGGAACGATCGTCATCGACGATCCACACCGGCTTCATGTCAGCCTTCCTTCTCAAGCTGCCAGCGGCAGTACAACCCTAAAGCACGTATGGCCGGGGCGGCTTTCGCACTCGATCAGACCCCGGTGGTACTGCACGTAGGTCTGCGCAAGAGACAATCCCAGTCCGCTGCCGCCTTCGCGTCCGGAGACGAGCGGACTGAAGATCCGTTCGCCGAGATGCTCGGCCACCCCCGGGCCGTCGTCGATTACTTGCAATTCTAGTGCCAGCCTGTGCCGCTGCCGGAGAATCGTCACCTGGCGCACCGCGCGGGTACGCAGGATGATCGTGCCGCCACCGCCCGGCGGCCCGACGAGCGACTGGGCGGCATTACGCGCGATATTGAGCAGGACCTGGATCAGCAGTTCCTTGTCGCCGGTCAGCTCCGGAACGCTCGGGTCATAGTCGCGCCGGATCTCTACGTCGCGGGCGAATTCGGCGAGCACCAGGCTACGCACGCGCTCGGTCACCTCATGGATATTGAGCGGCGCGAAGCGCGGCGTGCGATGCGGGGTCAGCAGCCGGTCGACCAGCGCCTGCAAGCGATCGGCCTCCTTGATGATTACCTGGGTGTACTCGCGCAATTCGAGACGCTCGAGTTCGCGCTCGAGAAGCTGTGCCGACCCGCGCAACCCGCCGAGCGGGTTCTTGATCTCGTGCGCAAGGTTGCGAATCAGTTCGCGGTTCGCCTGCTGTTCGGAGACCATGCGCTCCTCGCGCGCGAGGCGCAGTTGCTGCTCGATCGGCCTCAGTTCGGCGACCAGGCGCAGGCCCGTGACATCGACGCCCGCCACGGTGCACGAAAGCGGCAGCGGGTCTCGTCCGGCACGCAGGAAATTCACGTTCTGCGCCGAGTAGCTCCAATGCGCGGCGCGCGCCTCGGTCAGCGTGCGGGCAAGCTCGTCACGCTCCGCGAACAGGGCGGGGAAGAGGTGGTCGATGAGGCTGCGCGCGCCGGTCTCGAGCAGGCTCTCCGCGGCGGGATTGGCAAAGCGCACGACGAGGTCTTCGTCGAGCGCCACCACCGCGGTGGGCAGTAGGTCCAGCCCTGAGAGAGAAACC
>JAOUFA010000471.1 GCA_029858545.1 Betaproteobacteria bacterium | reverse complement strand
GCATCGCCTTCGCATCGGCGAATACCTTGCGTGCCTCGACGCCGACAACCGCGTCGTCCAGTATCTTCGGGTAACGCCCGGCCAGCTCCCATGCCTGGAAGAACGGCGACCAGTCGATGAACTCGACGAGGATATCCAGCGGGTAGTTTTCAAGTTTGTGTACGCCTAACAATTTCGGCTTTGGCGGAACGTAAACCCCTCCCGTCCTCCCCTTGTCAGGGGAGGTGACTGTGGCTCCCTCCCTGACAAGGGAGGGCTGGGGAGGGTTAGATTTTGACTTTGCCCAATTGGTTTTCAATCCATGCGCACGCGCATCGGCCAGTGATACATAGCTCGCCTTGCCCTTCTTGCCCTCGTGCTGGTCGCGTGCGGCCTGGTAGTCGGCCTTGATCTCGGCAACGTAATCGTCGCGCAGCGTGGCGCTCAGCAGGTTGCTGCACACGCCCACGGCGCGTGAGGCATCGGTGACGTACACCACGGTGCCGCTCGGATAGTTCGGCTCGATCTTCACCGCCGTATGCACGCGCGAGGTGGTCGCGCCGCCGATCAGCAGCGGGATCTTGAAGCCCTGGCGTTCCATCTCCTTCGCCACGTGCGCCATCTCTTCCAGCGAGGGCGTGATCAGGCCGGAGAGGCCGATGATGTCCACCTTGTGTTCGCGCGCGGCATCGAGGATCTGCTGTGCGGGCACCATCACGCCCATGTTGATGACCTCGAAGTTGTTGCATTGAAGTACAACGGTCACGATATTCTTGCCGATGTCGTGCACGTCGCCCTTCACCGTTGCCATCAGGATCTTGCCCTTGGGTTTGCTGTCGCCTGAGCGCAGTTTTTCCGCCTCGATGTAGGGGATCAGGTGCGCCACCGCCTGCTTCATCACGCGCGCGGATTTCACCACCTGTGGCAAAAACATCTTGCCCGCGCCGAACAGGTCGCCGACCACGTTCATGCCGGTCATCAGCGGGCCTTCGATCACTTCCACCGGTTGAGTCGCTTGTAGTCTTGCTTCTTCGGTATCTTCGACGATGAAGGTGGTGATGCCGCGCACCAGCGCGTGGGTCAGGCGTTCCTGCACCGTGCCTTTGCGCCACTCGAGGTCTTCGACCTGTTCCTTGCCACCACCCTTGACCGACTCGGCCATCTTGACCAGTCTTTCGCCCGCGTCGGGGTTGCGATTCAGCACCACGTCCTCCACCGCATCGCGCAGGTCCTTGGGAATCTCTTCATACACGCCGAGTTGTCCGGCGTTGACGATACCCATGTTCATGCCCGCCTTGATGGCGTGATACAGGAACACGGTGTGGATCGCCTCACGCACCGGCTCGTTACCGCGGAACGAGAACGACACGTTGGACACGCCGCCGCTCACTTTCGCATACGGCAGATTCTTCCTGATCCACGCGGTCGCTTCGATGAAGTCCACCGCGTAGTTGTTGTGCTCCTCGATGCCGGTGGCGATCGCGAAGATGTTCGGATCGAAGATGATGTCCTCGGGCGGGAAGCCGACCTTGTTCACCAGGATGTCGTAACTGCGTTTGCAGATCTCGGTCTTGCGCTTGAACGTGTCGGCCTGTCCCTGTTCATCGAACGCCATCACCACTGCCGCCGCACCGTATTGGCGCACCAGCTTCGCGTACTTGATGAAGTTCTCCTCGCCTTCCTTCAGCGAAATAGAGTTGACGATGGACTTGCCCTGCACGCACTTCAGCCCTGCCTCGATGATGCTCCACTTGGAAGAGTCGATCATCACCGGCACCTTGGAGATGTCCGGTTCGGAGGCGATCAGGTTGAGGAACTTCACCATCGCGGCTTCGCCGTCCAGCATGGCTTCGTCCATGTTGACGTCGATCACCTGCGCGCCGGTCTCCACCTGCTGTTTGGCGACTTCCAGCGCCTCTTCGTAATTGCCTTCGAGGATCAGCCGCTTGAACTTGGCCGAGCCGGTGACGTTGGCGCGCTCGCCGACATTGACGAACAGCGAACTGTCGCCGATGTTGAATGGCTCCAGTCCGGACAAACGGCACTCGACGGGAATCTGTGGCAGCTTGCGCGGCGCGATGTCCTTCACCGTTTCGGCAATCGCCTTGATGAATGCGGGCGAGGTGCCACAGCATCCACCGATGATGTTCAGGAAGCCGCTGGTAGCCCATTCCCGAATATGGCCCGCCATATTTTCCGGGGTGTCGTCATAGCCGGTTTCAGCCAGCGGATTGGGCAGGCCGGCGTTCGGGTGCGCGCTGACATAACAGTTGGCAACACGCGACATTTCCTCCACATACTGGCGCAGCTCTTCCGCGCCCAGCGCGCAGTTGAGGCCGATGGAGAGCGGCTTGGCATGCGCCAGCGAATTGTAGAACGCCTCGGTCACCTGGCCGGTCAGCGTGCGGCCGGAGGCATCGGTGATCGTGCCGGAGATCATGATGGGGCGGTTCTCGCCGCGCTGTTCGAAGACCTGCTGTACCGCGAAGATCGCGGCCTTGGCGTTGAGCGTGTCGAAGATGGTCTCGATCAGGATCAGGTCGGCGCCGCCGTCCATCAGGCCGTTGGTGGCTTCGGCGTAATCCTTCACCAGATCGTCGAAGGTGATGTTGCGCGCGGCCGGGTCGTTCACATCGGGCGAGATCGTCGCGGTCTTGTCGGTCGGGCCGAGCACACCGGCGACGAAGCGCGGCTTGTCCTTGGTCTCGTACTTGTCGCAGGCCTCGCGTGCGACCCGCGCACCGGCGACGTTGAGCTCGTAGTTGAGCGACTCCATGCCATAGGCTTTCAGCGTGGTCGCGTTCGCGCCGAAGGTGTTGGTCTCGATGATGTCAGCGCCGGCTTCCAGGTATTCGCTGTGGATCGCCTTGATCACCTCGGGGCGCGTCAGTACCAGCAGGTCGTTGTTGCCCTTCAGGTCACGGTGCCAGTCCTTGAAGCGTTCGCCGCGATAGTCCGCCTCGCCCAGCTTGTAGCGCTGGATCATCGT
>JAOUFA010000066.1 GCA_029858545.1 Betaproteobacteria bacterium | reverse complement strand
AGATGTCCTCGTAGATCGCGATGTAGCGGTCGGGCACGCCGCGCGCGTCGCGCAGCGCGGAGGACGACAGATTGACCCACACGAGGCGTCCGGTCTTGTGCAGGAAGCGTTTTTCCACCGTGTAGTGCGCGATTTCGCCGGCTTCCATGCGGCGCCGGCCGGGCAGATGCACTTCGAGGTCGTCCGGGTGGGTTATCGCGAGGAAGGTGGTCGCGAGCATTTCCTGCTCGCTGTAGCCGACCAACTCGCACAGTTTCTGGTTGACGCGCAGCCAGCGGCCGCCGCCCGCGCTGACCAGGCCCACGCCGACCGCCGCCTGCTCGAAAATCGCGCGAAACTGCGCCTCGCTCGCGGCGAGAACCTGTTGCTGGCGGGCCGCGCGCAGCAGCAGCGTGACGATGCCCGCGCCGACCAGCAGCAAGGCGAGCGCGGCGATGAGCGCTCCCGCCCAGGTCTGCCTGAAACGGCGCTCGACCGGAGCGAGGGCGGCCGCCATGCCCAGACCGGCCGCGACGAACAACCCCGTGCCGGGCACGCGCGTCCAGGCGATTTCGCGCTCGACTCCGTCGATGAGCGATTTTGCGTGAAACGCGCCGCGCGAGGGGGCATCCGGGCTCATGAACGGGCGCGACGCGCGCACCGACGTGCCGAGTGCCGCGGCGACTTCGTGGCTGCGCGACAGGAAGCGCCCCTCGCCGTCGAACAGCGCGATGCTGTCCTGCGGGGCGGCCCTCGCCGCGGCGAGGATCCGGCCGATGAACTCCGGCGAGACCGAGATCGCGACCACACCGGCGAAGCGCCCATGCCTGAGGATCGGGCGCGCGAACGGGATCGACCATTGTTTCGGCACTTGGCCGAGGACCGGCTGGCCGATGGAGAGCCGGTCTGCGCCATCGAGGTGTGTCCTGAAGTGGTCGCGGTCGGCGACGCTGACCCGGCCCGGCAGTTGCAGGCTGGAGTAGATCAGCACGCCGTCGGCAGCGGCCACGCCGAGTTGCCGCACCAGACCTTCCGGAAACGATCTCAGCAGGGACTCGCTGATTGCGCGAAAGCGCGCGTCGTCCACGCCGTGTTCGCGGCGGACCTCTTGCAGCGCGAAATCGATGCTGCGCACCAGATCGCCGAGCCGATCGGCGACCGAATCGGCGATGCGGCTTGCCTTGGCCTTGGTTTCGCCAAGGGCGAGGGCTCGCTCCGCATTTTCCCAGGACCGGATCTGCCAGCCGAGCAGTGCCATCGCGAGCGACAGCAGCGCGGCGACCAGCGCCGCGGCAATGCGAAAGCGCGTTGCCGTCGAGGCCATTTCCCTACGCACGGCGCCGACCGAAGCTGAGAGGCGATCGCATCAACGGGGAGTCTCCTGGAAACCGAGTATAAATCGAGACCGGCGCGGGTCCGCCATCGCGCGGCGCGGTCGACGCGAGCCCGCGCTCGACGCTGGTGACCGAACTCGGTAGCATCGGCGTGCCACCCGACCTCGAGGATCCAAACGCCATGACCGTTGCACGCACATCCGCCTACCGGCGCATCGCCACCGAGGAAGCCTTCTTCACGCGCGAAGTCATGCAGGCGTATCGCGCGCTGCTCGCCGAGCCCGCGTTCGACGATCCCGGGTTCCGTCGCCTGTGGGGAACCTTCCTCAGCGACCGGCCGCGCACCGTGAAGCTGGTCGAACGCCTGATCGATCTGGGCGAGCAGCGCATCGCCGACATGGACGCGAGCGGCATCGACATGCAGGTTCTCGCGCTGACTTCGCCCGGTGTGCAGGCGTTCGATGCGCCGCTCGCGCGCGATCTCGCGCAAGCGTCCAACGACCAGCTCGCCGCGGCGGTGCGCAAGTACCCCGACCGATTCGCCGGCCTTGCGGCGATCGCCGTGCAGGACCCGGCGGCCGCGGTGAAGGAACTCGAACGCGGCGTCAGGACACTCGGCCTGAAGGGCGCGATCATCAACTCGCATACCCGCGGCGAGTATCTCGATGACGCGAAGTTCTGGCCGATCCTGGAGGCCGCCGAAGCGCTCGGCGCGCCGATCTACCTGCATCCGAACACGCCTCCCCGCGCGATGATCGAACCGTTCACGGGCCGCGGACTCGACGGCGCGGTGTTCGGCTTTGCGGTGGAAACGGCGTTGCACATGCTGCGCATCATCGTGAGCGGGGCGCTTGACCGTTTCCCCAAGCTGCAGTTCGTGCTCGGTCACCTGGGCGAGGGATTGCCGTACTGGTTCTTCCGCCTCGACTTCATGCACGGCCGCATGGTGGCCGACAAGCGCTTTGCCGGCGCGCAGCCGCTCGCGCGCAAGCTGAGCGAGTACTTCACCGCGAACATCACCCTCACCACCAGCGGCATGGCGTGGCAGCCGGCGATCATGTTCGCGCATTCGGTGGTCGGAGCGGAGCGCCTGATGTACGCGATGGATTACCCCTATCAGTATGTCCCCGAGGAGGTGCTGGTCACCGACGCGCTGCCGCTGAGCGCGGCCGACAAGAAACGGTTCTACCAGAGCAACGCCGAGAAAGTCTTTTCGCTGTAACGCGCGGCCGCCCCCCGCCGGGTGGCGCGGGAGCCACGCCATCGGCTGCGGCGCACCGGGTGGCGCCGATCCCGGAGTGTTGTGCCGGGGTGACATTTCGCGATCGCGCGCGCGGCGTGCCGTTTGCGCTTGACTCGCCCGCGCCGCCCCTGTATCTAGTACGTCGCATCACCCGGGAACCCAGTGTCCAAGATTTCTTGTCTTCCTGTTCCCCTGTTCCCTTGTTGAGTTGTTTCCCAATTTCCTTCTGGAGGATCGAATCATGAAGAAAGCACTACTTGTCGTGGCGTGCGCGATGGCGCCCGCGCTGGCGATGGCCGCAGGCGAAAACAATATCGGCAGTTGCGGCTGGGGCTCGAAGGTGTTCGACGGGCAAAGCGGCGTGGTCCCGCAGGTGCTCGGCGCGACGACCAACGGCACCTCCGGCAACCAGACCTTCGGCATCACCACCGGCACCTCGGGTTGCACCGCCAACGGGACGGTGCGCTCGGGCTGGAAGACCGCGATGTTCATCGACGGCAACAAGGAACAGCTCGCGCGCGACATGTCGAAGGGCAGCGGCGAGACCCTGGATTCGCTCGCCACCTTGATCGGCGTGCGCGCCGAGCATCGCGTCGCGTTCAACCGCGTCGCCAAGGACAACTTCGCCAGGATCTTCGCCGGCGAAGCGAGCAGCGAGCAGGTCGCCGCGGCGCTGAAGGACGTGCTGGCGCAGAACGCGGAACTCGCGCAATACACCGCGACGATCTAGGTTCGCGGCAAGTCGGACAAGACACCTCGTGGCCCGGCCACGAGGTGTTTTTCTTTGTGAAGCCGCCATGTCGTGACACGCCTCGCACGAATCCTTCTTTGCCTCGGATCGGCGGTGTCGAGCGTCCCGGCGTTCGCGGCCGACGACGCCTATCTCGCCGAACTGGTCGCGCGTTCGAGGCAGTCTGCGCTCGCCGCGCGCATCGAGTGGCATAACCTGCTGCACTACAAACCGAACTGGGTATCGCCCGGGTTGCGCAGTCTCGCCGACGACGAGGGTTTCTTCAATTCGCCGCGGGGCAAGAGCCATCCCCAGGACGAACTGGAGGCGACCCTCGCGAGTTTCTTTTCCACGACGCAGGAATCCGAGACCGCGCAGAATCCGCAGTGCCGCTTCGCCGCCCGCTACCATTGGCTCAAGGGCGAGCTCGGCTTCGATGCGGCGCGCCTGCCCGAGCAGACCTGTCCCCGCCTGAACGCCTGGCGCGAGGCGCTCAACCCGGCGGGGATCACGCTGATTTTCGCCTCGGCCTATCTGAACAACCCGGCCTCGATGTTCGGGCACACGCTGCTGCGCATCGACGCGAAGGACCAGGACGAGAAGACGCGGCTGCTCGCCTACGCGGTGAACTACGCGGCGAATACCGATGAGACGAGCGGTCTGGTGTTCGCGGTCAGGGGTTTGTTCGGCGGTTACGCGGGCGGATTCGCGATCGGGCCCTATTACCTCAAGGTGCGCGAGTACAGCAACCTGGAGAACCGCGACCTGTGGGAGTACCGGCTCGATTTCTCGCCCGCCGAGATAGATCAGATGATCAGGCATTTGTGGGAGCTGGGTCCGACCCGCTTCGACTACTACTTCTTCGACGAAAACTGCTCGTATCACCTGCTGTCCGTCTTCGAGGTGGCGCGGCCGGGGCTTGCGCTGACCGACCGCTTTCGCTGGTCGGCGATTCCTTCCGAGACCGTGCGCGCGGTGACCGAGCAGGCGGGCCTGTTGAAGGAGGTGGTCTACCGTCCGGCGGCGGCGACGGTGCTGCGGCGACAGCTCGCGGGCATTCCGCACGCGCAGTACCCGCTGCTGCGCGAGTTGGCCGAGGGCGATGCGCGCGCGGACGACGCGCGCCTGGCGGGCCTCGCGCCGGGCGATCGCGCGGCGATCGTCGAATCCGCGCATGGCTATGCGAGCTACCGGCAGAATGCGGCGCACGACGCCTCCGCCGAGACCGCGGCGCGGCTGCGCGAGCTGCTGCGGGCGCGCAGCCGCCTGCCCGCAAGCGATGCGGTGGCGGTCGCGACGCCCGATGCGCGGCCCGACGAGGGCCACCGCAGCGCGCGCGCCGACCTCGCGCTCGGTCGCGAGGCCGGGGCCAACTACCGGCAGCTTCGCCTGCGTCCCGCCTATCACGATCTGCTCGATCCGGAAGCCGGCTACAACCGCGGCTCGCAGATCGAGTTCTTCTCGCTGTCGTTGCGCGATGACGGCACGCGCGGTGCGCGGCTGCAGGAATTGCGTCCGCTCGAGATCCTGTCGCTCACGCCGCGCGACGAATTCTTTCGCTCCCTGTCCTGGCGCTTCAATGCAGGCTGGGTACGCGAGCCGCTTGCCGACGGCTCGGCACCGCTGATGCGACGCGTCCACGGCGGCGTGGGCCTGTCCTGGGGAGCCGGCACTTCGATCGCGACCGTGATGATGGAGGCAACGGCCGACCTGTCGGCGAGCCTCGAGCGGGGTTATGCCGCCGGAGCCGGACCGGCAATCGGGTGGATGGTCGACCCGAGCCCGCTCTGGCGCGCGCGGCTGACCGCGCGCCACCTGCGCTATGCCTGGGGTCAGCAGCACAATGCGAGCGAAATTGCGCTCGTGCAGCGTTACACTCTCGGGCGTGAGCATGCGCTCAGGCTCGAATTCGCGCGCCGCGCCGCGCTTGCCGGAGCACGCAACGACGCACAGCTGTCCTGGATGATCTACTTCTAGAATGCCGAAGGCACCATGAGCAAAGACTACAAGGAACCGCTGCCCGTCTCCCCCGTCCAGCCGGTCGCGCTGGGGCTCGAAGAGAAATTCCGCTTCCGCTGTCACCAGGGCATCGCCTGCTTCAACCGCTGCTGCGAAAGCATCGATATCCTGCTGATGCCCTACGACATCGTGCGGCTGAAGAACCGGCTCGACGTCTCGAGCCGCGAGTTCATCGATCGCTACACGCGCGACAGCGAACTCGACGCGCACGGCATGCCGGGTCTGAAGCTCGCCAAGAAGCCGGGAACGAGCGCCTGCGTCTTCCTCACCGCCGAGGGCTGCGGCGTGTACGAGGACCGTCCTTCGGCCTGCCGCTACTACGCGCTCGGCCTGATGGCGATGAAGAAGAAGGATACCGACGTCGAGGAGGACGCGTACTTCGTCGTCAAGGAGGCGCATTGCCTGGGCCACGAGGAAGCGCACACGCAGACGGTCGGCGAGTACCGCCGCGAACAGGGCGTCGACGTCTACGACGAGAAGAACCGCGACTGGCGGCGCATCATCCTGAAGAAGCGCTCGAGCGGGCCGGCGGTGGGGCGGCCCTCGCAGCGCAGCTTCGAGTTGTTTTTTCTCGCCAGCTACGACATCGACGGTTTCCGCGCGTTCGTCGCGAGCGAGGGGTTTCGCCGCGTGTTCGAGCTCGACGAGGGGTACTACGCGAAGCTGCTCGCCGACGAGGACGAGCTGCTCGCCTTCGCGCACCGCTACCTGCGCCAGGTGCTCTACGGCGAGCAATCGATCGCGCTGCGCGCGGACGAGGCCGCGCGCCGCGCGGCGATCTACCAGGCGAAGCTCGCCGCGCGCGCCACGCAGTCGGGCGAGGACAAGGCGCGCCAGCAGGACGAGTTCTACGAGTCGCTGCTCGACGACGATCAGCCCGGCGAGCGCGGTGAATGAACGGGCCCGGGCGGCACCCCCGCGCGACTAGCGCGGCCGAACCCCGCGAAACCGCGGCCGAACCCTATTATCAGCCGCTCGCCGACGAGGTGGCGCTGTTCGGGGCGGCGCATGCGGCGCGCGTGCCGGTGCTCCTCAAAGGGCCGACCGGTTGCGGCAAGACGCGCTTCGTCGAGTACATGGCCTGGCGGCTCGCGCGGCCGCTCGTCACCGTTGCCTGTCACGATGATCTGACCGCCTCCGACCTGGTCGGACGCTACCTGGTGGTGAACCAGGAGACGGTGTGGGTCGACGGTCCGCTCGCGCGCGCGGTACGCGCCGGAGCGTTGTGCTATCTCGACGAAATCGTCGAGGCGAGAAAGGACACCACGGTGGTGATCCACCCGCTCGCCGATGCGCGGCGCATCCTGCCGATGGAGAAGCGCGGCGAGCAGCTTGCAGCGCCGGATGAATTCATGCTGATCCTGTCGTACAACCCGGGCTACCAGAGTGTGCTCAAGGAAATGAAGGCCTCCACGCGGCAGCGTTTCGTCGCGATCGAATTCGGCTACCCGTCACCCGAGCTGGAGGCGCGCATCGTCGCGCACGAAGGCGGGGTCGACGACGCGACCGCGGAGCGGCTGGTCAGACTCGGCGGCATGACGCGCAACCTGAAAGGCAACGGCCTCGACGAGGGCGCGAGCACGCGATTGCTGGTGCACGCGGCGAAACTCATCGCGCTCGGTGTCGCGCCGCGCGTCGCCTGCGAGGGCGCGATCACGCAGGCGCTCTCCGACGACGCTGACATGCTCGCCGCGGTGGGCGAGCTCGCGCGCGCGGTGTTCTAGCCCCGGCCGGCGATGACCGGTCCCTACGACAGCCGGGAACTGGAGGAGCGCCTCGACGAACTGCTCTTCCCGGTGCTCTCGTCACGGCGCACCGCGGCGGGGATCGCCGCCGGACTCGCGCCGCTGGCGCGCGCGCAGCAGGACCTGGTGCTGCACTGGGTCAAGGTCGCGGTGCACGGCGCGGGCGAACTCGCCTACCAGATCGCCGCGCAGGCGCCGCACGCGTTCGCGCGCTTCGGTCCGGCCGAAGTCGAGCGCTGGATTCTCGGCGCGCTCGACGTCTATGACCGGGAAGGCTTGTACGCGGCAAGCGCCGCGCTGAAGGACCTCGGCGCGTTTGGACGCGGCGTGCAGGCCGCGCGCTCGGGCGTGGCGCTCGCCGAGGTCGAGCGCATGTTGACGGGTTTCCTGCGCGGGCTCGCGGGCCGCGCGCTCGCGCTCGCCCCCGATGAGCACGCCTGGACCGACACCGAGACGGTGTATCTGCCGGCGCGCCTCGAGCGCTACGCGAGCCGCGCGCAGAACCGCGAACTTTATTGTGCGAGCGCCGCGTTTCACTGGGGGCAGGCGCGCTACGGCAGCTTCGACACCGAGCTGGGGGAAGCCTCCGGCTGGCTGCCGCTGCTGGAGGCGATCCGCATCGAGGCCCGCCTGCGGCGCGACCTGCCGGGACTGGGCGAGCGACTCGCGCGGCTGCGCGATCCGTGGCCGGCGCGGCTCGATGCGGCGCGCGCGCGGCTCGAACGGCCGGGCGCGACGGTGCGCGACAGCCTGGCGCTGCGCGACGGCTTGCGCGGCACGCCGGTACCGCCGGCGCCACCCTGGTGCGGCAAGCTCGATGGCGAGCGCGCGCGCGCGGTACGCGCCGCGCGCATCGCGCGCGAGCGGACCTTGCTCGCGCGCGAGCTCGCGGGACTGCGTGAGCAGCGCGGCCTCGCCCCGGATGCGCCGGTGCGCCTCGAGGCGCACCGGGAGCGCGACGAATTTCGCGTGGAACTCGCCGGCGAGGCGCTCGCCGCGCCGCCCGCGCTCGCCCGGTTGCTCGCATCGATCGTGCAGGATCACGGCGCGATTGCCCCCGAGTGGCTGGTCGCGGCGGGCGAGGGCGCGCTGGCTGCGCAGGCGCACGATGGCGCGCGTGTCGACGAAAGCGGCGCGCACGCCGAGGGCGGCTCGCTGTATGACGAGTGGGACCACCGGCGCGGCGCCTACCGCAGGGACTGGTGCGTACTGTTCGAGTCCGACGTGCCGCAGGGCGATGCGGCCTACGTCGGCGCGGTGCGCACGCGACGCGCCGGTGCGATCGCGCAGTTGAAGCGCCGCTTCGAGGCGCTGCGCGACGAGGATCGCCTGCTCAAGCGCGAACCCGAGGGCGAGGATATCGACTTCGACGCACTCGTCGAGGCCTGGGCCGACGCGCGCGGCGGACGCGAGCCGTCGGCGCGGCTCTTCACGCGGCGCCGGCGCGCCGAGCGCGATATCGCGGTGATGATCATGGTCGACATGAGCGGCTCGACCAAGGGCTGGGTGAACGACTGCGAGCGCGAGGCGCTGGTGATGCTGTGCGAAGCGCTCGAGGCGCTCGGCGACCGTTATGCGATCTACGGTTTTTCGGGCTGGTCGAGAAAGCGCTGCGAGAGCTATCGCGTGAAGCGCTTCGACGAGGACTACGGCGAGGCGGTGCGCGCGCGCATCGCGGGCATCGCGCCGCGCGACTACACGCGCATGGGCGTCGCGGTGCGCCACCTCGCGAAGCGGCTCGCCGGGGTCGAGGCGCGCACGCGCGTGCTGTTCACCCTCTCCGACGGCAAACCCGACGACTTTCACGACGGCTACCGCGGCGCCTACGGCATCGAAGACACGCGCCAGGCGCTCATCGAGGCGCGCCAGGCGGGCATCCACCCGTTTTGCGTGACCATCGACCGCGCGGCGCCGGAATACCTGTCGCGCCTGTATGGTCCGGCGCGCTGGACGCTGGTCGACGACGCGGGGCGGTTGCCGCTACGCGTGGCCGAGATCTATCGGCGCATCACCTGCTGAGGCCTCGCCGCCCCGGTAAAGCCTGCCGGCAGCGCCGCGTGGATCAATTCGCCTTGATGTGGGCTTCCTTGACCACGCGACCCCAGGTCAGCAATTCGCTGTCGATGAAGCGCGCCAGTTCCTCGCGAGTGCCGGGCTGCGCCTCCAGGCCGTGGTGGTGCAATTGTGCGCGCAGGTCCGCGGTGCTCAGCACCTTGACGAGTTCGAGGTTCAGACGCTCGAGCAGCGCGGGCGGGGTCTTCGCCGGCGCCATGTAGGCGTACCAGTTGGTCGCCTCGTAGCCGGGGTAGCCGCTCTCGGCGATCGTCGGCACGTCGGGAAAGAACGACGAGCGCTTCGCGCCGGTGGTGGCGATCGCGCGCAGCTTGCCGGCCTTGACCTGCGCGCCCGCTGAAGCCGGGGTGGCGAACACCGACGTGATCTGGCCGCCGAGCAGATCGGCGACCGCCGGGGCGCCGCCCTTGTACGGCACGTGCACGATGTCGACCTGGCCGATCATGCGAAACAGCGCCCCGGCGAGATGGCCCGCGCCGCCGATACCCGAGGAACCGTAGGTCACGCTGCCCGGTTTCGCGCGCGCGAGGGCGACGAGCTCGGCGAGCGTGTTGGCCGGCACCGCCGGATGCACGACCAGCACATTGGGGAACACCACCGCCATGGTAAGCGGCTCGAGGTCGCGTCTCGGGTTGTACGGGAGCTTGGCGACCAGGTGCGGGGCGACCGCGAGCGAACCGACCGAACCGAGCAAGAGGGTGTAGCCGTCGGGCGCCGATTTCGCCACCAAGTCGGTGGCGATATTGCCGCCCGCGCCCGGCTTGTTCTCGACCACCACCGGAACGCCCAGATTCTCGCCGAGCTGCTTGGCGATGATGCGCGCCGCGGTGTCGGTCCCTCCGCCCGGGGCGAATCCCACCACCATGCTGAGCGCGTGGGCGGGATACTTGTCCTGCGCGAGGGCGCAGGTGGCCAGCAACATCAATGCCGCGATGATTGGACGAGCCATGCCGTTCCTCCCGGAGTGCTGTGGTGTATGCCGCGCGTCGCAGGCCGCAGTCTACCCTGCTTGCGGCGGCGGACAAGTCGTCAGACCGCGGGCGAGGGCTCGCGACGGCCTGCTAAGATTGATGCCTGTCCAGCTCCCCGCAGGAAGCCATGAACCCGATACCCGACATCGACGACGGCGAGCGCTGGGTGGTCGAGAGCGCATTGCGCGAACGCTACGGGCAGCGCGTGCAGACCCAGCTTGCCGATGTCGAGCTCCGGCTCACCCCCGGCGAGCCGGTGCTCACCGCCTGCCCGACCCTGTACTGGGAAGAGCGCGGCGCGGCCTTCGTACTCACCAAGGTGGCCGGCGGCCGCTATCGGGCGATGTTCTTCTATCCCGGGGAAGTCGGCGGCGAGCAATACGGCGCGGGCCGGCCCGAGTACGACGACCTCTCGGAGTGCGTGTTGACGCTGCTGCGCGCGCAGGCCGACCACGAGAAGGAGCGCCACGGGGTGGCCTCGGGCAAGACGGCGCGCGAACTCGAAGGCGTCGGCGAGAAGGAACTCGATGACGCGGGACCCTCCGGCAGCGACGACAACGAGCTGAAGGGGTGAGCCCATGACCCTCGACAAGGCGCGCAGCCTGTTGAAGACGCAGGCCGATTTCGGCGGCTTCTACAACGCCAACGGCGCGAAGCTGATCCTCGCCGAGGTGAGCCGCGAGCATGGGCAGGCGGCGGTGGATGCGCTGATACGCGAACTCGACCTGACGCGGATCTTCGGTTTTCAACCCGGCACGCTATTCGACGGCAGCCTGGCCGGGAAATCGGACGGAAACACGGCAAAGGGAAAAGTATGAGCAAGGCACTCGATTACCTCGTCAAGGCGCGTCCCGAGGCGATGACCCACTACTTCAGCTTCCTCAAGGACGCCGGAAGCAAGCTCGAACCGAAGACGCGTTCGCTGATCTCGGTGATCACCAAGGTGCACGCGCAGACCGAGCGCGGCCTGAAGCAATACGTGAAGCGCGCGCTGAACGACGGCGCGAGCGCGGCCGAGATCCTCGATGCGCTGCTGATGGCCTTTCCCGCGCTTGGCCTGGCGAAGATCGTCTGGGCGGTCGACGTGCTGCTCGAGGCGGGGATGCCCGAGTTCTCGCTCGAAGCGCTCGGCGCGAAGCCCGAGTGGCATCGCCTGGGCGAAGCGGAGACCTTCAGGGAAGGCTCGATGACGCGCGTCGAGTTGGCGGGGCGCAACGTGCTCGTCACGCGCACGAAGGGAGAGATCGCGGTCTACGACACCCACTGCCCGCATCAGAGGACGCCGATTCCGCTCGAGGCTTTGGCAGGCGGAAAACTGAAATGCCCCAAGCACGGCTGGACCTTCGACATCGCGAGCGGGGCGTGCACCTCGGGCGGCGAGCGGCCGCTCAAGCGCTACGAGAGTAAAGTCGAGGCGGGGGGCGTGTTGGCGTATTGGTAGGCGCGCGACGCGGTAGAGGCAAGTAGGCGGCGCCGGGGAAGCGCCGGGGGGCGGTCCGAAGGGCGGGAGGGCGCCATGGACAGGTTCGAACGCATCTACCACCTGCATCGCATCCTCGCGGCGAGGAAAACGCCTGCTTCGCTCGATCATCTCAAGGAGCGGCTGGACGATTGCTCTCGGGCGACCGTCTATCGCCTATTGCGCGTCCTGGAGCTTCGCTTCGGCGCGCCGATCGAACATTGCCGAGATCCCGATGGATTCCGTTATCGCGCGGATACGGCGTTCGAACTTCCAGGGTTGTGGTTCGACGCCGATGAACTTCAGTCGCTGCTCGTCTTTCAGCACTTCCTCAAGGAACTGGAGCCGGGGCTGCTCGGCGAACACCTCGCGCCGGTCACGGCGCGGCTCGATGCCTTGGTCAAGCACAAGCGGCTGGGTCTGGGCGAGTTGCATGCGCGCGTGCGCATCCTAGGCATGGCCGCGCGGCGCGCGGGTAGCTGGTTTCGCGTGCTCGCTGGCGCAACTCTGCAGCGCCGCCGTCTGCGCCTGCGCTATCGCTCGCGCGGCAAGGACGAGATCACCGAGCGCGAGGTCTCGCCCCAGCGCATCACGCGCTATCGCGACAACTGGTACCTGGATGGTCTGGATCATCCGGGCGAGTCCCTGCGCACCTTTTCCATCGATCGCGTGCTGCATGCGGCCTCGCTCGATGAAGCCGCGCGGGACGTTCCGGAGGCCGAACTGGATCGCCAGCTCGGCAGCAGCTACGGGATCTTCGCGGGCGAGGCGGACAAGACGGCGGTGCTGGTCTTCTCGGCGGTGCGTGCGCGCTGGGTCGCGGACGAGCGCTGGCATCCGGAGCAGAAGGGGCGGTTCTTGGAGGACGGGCGATACGAGCTGTCGATTCCGTATCGGG
>JAOUFA010000470.1 GCA_029858545.1 Betaproteobacteria bacterium | reverse complement strand
CGCAGATGTGGTGCGCGAGGATGCGCCGCCCGGCGCGCTCGATCGCTGTCTCGAGCCGCGGATCCCACCAGCAGTGATACACGTCGACCGCGACACCGAGTCCGAGGGTCTGCGCCGGATCGAGCGCATCACACAGGTCGAGCGCCTGGTCGAGAGTGTTCACGCAGGCGCGATCGGCGGCGAACATCGGATGCAGCGGCTCGATCGCGATCGGCACGCCGGCCTGCCTCGCGCGCGGCAGGATCGCGGCGATGCCTTCCTTCACCTGCTCGCGCGCACCGGCGAGATCCTTCGACCCCTTGGGCAATCCGCCGACGACGAGGATCAGGCACTGCGCGGCGAGCGCCTGCGCCTCGTCGATCGCGCGCAGGTTGTCGTCGATGTTGGCACGCCGCTCGGCGGCGCTCGCGCCGGGAAACATCCCGCCGCGGCACAGCCCGGTGACGATCAGCCCGTGCGCGCGAATCGCGCGCGCGGCGGCCTCGACTCCCATCGTGTGCAGCAGGTCGCGCCAGGGCGCGATGCCGGTGACGCCGTGGCGCGCGCAACCCTCGATTGCCTGCGCAAGCCCCCACTTGCCGCGCGTCGTCGCGGTGTTGAGCGACAGCCGCGAAGGATCGGGCGGGGTCCGATGAGGATCAGACGATGCCATGCTCAGGATATGCCGTGCACGACAAGCAGCGACTTCATGCGCCGCACCGCGAGTTCCGGATCGGCGAGCAGACCCGCTGCGTCGGCGAGACGAAACAGTTCGGCCAGGTGCAGCAGATTGCGCGCGCTCTGCTGACCGCCGACCAGGACGAAATGATCCTGGTGGCCGTTCAGCCAGGCCATGAACACCACGCCGGTCTTGTAGAAGCGCGTCGGCGCCTGGAAGATGTGGCGCGACAGCGGCAACGTCGGGGCGAGCGTCTCGTGATAGGCAGCGAGCTCGTTCGCCGCGAGCGCCGAGAGCGCGTGCGAGGCGGCCGGCGCGATCGCGTCGAAGATTCCCAGCAGCGCATCGGAGTGACCCTGCGCATCGCCTTCGATGAGTTCCGCGAAATTGAAATCGTCGCCCGTGTACATGCGTACGCCGGCCGGAAGCCGGCGCCGCATCGCGATCTCCTTGTCCTTGTCGAGCAGCGAGATCTTGATGCCATCGACCTTCGCCGCGTTGCGGCGGATCACGTCGAGGCAGATGTCCATCGCCTCGTCGTGATCCGCTCCGCCCCAGTAGCCGGCGAGCGCCGGGTCGAACATCTCGCCCAGCCAGTGAATGATCACCGGCTCCTTCACCTGCGAGAGAACGCGATCGTAGACGAGGCCGTACGCGTCGGGCGATTTGGCGCAGGCGGTGAGCGCACGGCTCGCCATCAGCACGATCCGCCCGCCGAGTTTCTCGATCGCCGCGCATTGCTCTTCATAGGCGTCGATCACGTCCGCGGCCGATGTATGCGCGTGCAGCACGAGGTGGTCGGTCCCCGCGCCCGAGGCGACCACCGCGCCCGGGACATCCTTGGCCGCATCGAGACTGCGTCGTATCAGTTCGAGCGAATTCTTCCAGTCCACGCCCATGCCGCGCTGTGCAGTATCCATCGCCTCGGCGACGCCCAGCCCCCAGGACCAGAGATGCCTGCGGTAAGCGATGGTCGCCTCCCAGTCGATCGCGGTCTGCAGCCACGGATCCGCTGCCGAAAGCGGGTCCCCGACCACATGTGCCGCGGCGAGCGCGCGGCGCGTGAACGGCGCCGTCGGCCGCGCATAGGCGCGCGGCGGGTGCACCGGGAAATCCGCCAGCCGCCCAGCGTCGTGGGGAAGACGGATGGTCAGCAGCACTTCGCGCGCCACGCCGATCGCCTCACGCCTTGAGCTTCGGCACGGCGAGCCATTTGCCCTGCTTCCAGCTCTTCATGCCGAGTTCCGCGAGTTGCACGCCCTTCGCACCCTCGAGCAGATTCCAGCGGAACTCTCCCTCGCCGGCGACATGCCGGAGGAACAGTTCCCACTGCAGCTTGAACGCATTTTCGTAGACCACGTTGTCGGGCACTTCCTGCCATCCGGCGTGGAAGTCTATCGGCTGGGGAATATCCGGATTCCACACCGGCTTGGGCGTATTCGCCCGCGCCTGGGTAAAACAGCGGCGCAGCCCCGCCACCGCCGAGCCGTGCGTGCCATCGACCTGCAGGGTCAGCAGGTCGTCGCGCCGCACGCGCACGCACCACGAGGAATTGAATTGCGCGATCGCTCCGCCCTCCAGCTGAAAGGTCGCGTACGCGGCGTCGTCGGTATTGGCCGAATACCTCTTGCCCTGCTCGTCCCAGCGCTGCGGGATATGCGTCGCACCGAGGCAGCACAGGGACTGCACCTCGCCGAAAAGATTGTCGAGCACGTAACGCCAGTGGCACAGCATGTCGAGAATGATGCCGCCGCCCTGCTCTTTGCGGTAGTTCCACGAGGGACGCTGCGCGGGCTGCCAGTCGCCTTCGAACACCCAGTAACCGAATTCGCCGCGCACCGACAGGATGCGTCCGAAGAAGCCCGCGTCGCGCAGCATGCGCAGTTTTTGCAGGCCGGGCAGCCATAGCTTGTCCTGCACCACGCCGTGTTTCACGCCGGCTTTCTTTGCCGCGCGATACAGTTCGAGCGCCTCGGCGACATGGGTTGCCACCGGCTTTTCGCAGTACACGTGCTTGCCCGCCGCGATCGCGCGCTTGAGGAGTTTCGGGCGTAACAGCGTGGACGCGGCGTCAAAGAAGACTTCATCGCGCTCCTCGCGCAAAGCTCGGCCGAGGTCGGTGGTCCAGCGCTCGATGCCGTGCGCCTTCGCCAGGCGCTCGAGCTTGGCGGCGTTGCGCCCGACCAGGATCGGGTCGGGGACGAGCCGCGTGCCGTCCTTGAGCGCCACCCCGCCCTGCTTCCTGATCTCGAGGATCGAGCGGACGAGGTGCTGGTTCGTGCCCATCCTGCCGGTCACGCCGTTCATGATGATTCC